>NZ_JBFWVN010000039.1:0-36182 GCF_050246715.1 Methylocystis sp. | reverse complement strand
AGCGGCGCCGGATCAATTTGCAAGCAAACAGCATCCCGCGCAGCGAAAACCTGCGGAAACGATTACTTCCGCAGGTCTCAAAACTTCGTCACGTCAACGCCTTGCGAGTTCTTCACGGATGACTAACCTCAAGCGCCGTGGGCATTTAGCTGCGCGCCGCGCTCTTGCGCCGGCGCAGCCGGCTTCTTGCGTCGAAGCTTGCTCATCAGCAGATAGATCACCGGCGTCGTGTAGAGCGTCAGCGCCTGGCTGAGCAGCAAGCCGCCGACGATGGTGATGCCGAGCGGGCGCCGAAGTTCGGCCCCGATCCCGGTCGCGAAGGCCAGCGGCAATGCGCCGAAGATCGCGGCGAAGGTCGTCATCAGAATGGGGCGGAAGCGTTCGCGCGCCGCCGCGAGCGCGGCGTCATGCACGGACATGCCGCCGTCGCGCTCCGCCTGCAAGGCGAAGTCGACCAGCATGATGCCGTTCTTTTTGACGATGCCGATCAGCAGCAAAATGCCGATGAAGGCGATGATGGTGAATTCGACGCCGAATAATTCGAGCGACAGCAGCGCGCCGAGCCCCGCTGACGGGAGCGTCGAGATGATCGTGATCGGATGGACGAGGCTTTCGTAAAGAATGCCGAGAATGATGTAGACCGAGAGCAGAGCGGCGAGGATCAGCCCCGCCATGCCGGCCGCCACCTTGCGAAAATCCGCGACATCGCCGGCGAATTCGGCGCGAAGGCCGCCCGGCGGATTGAGTTCCGCGATCGCCTTTTCGATCGCGGCCACGGTCGCGTCGAGACTGTAGCCGGGCGCGACATTGTAGGAAATGGTCGTCGCCGGCACCACGCCCTGATGATTGACGACGAGCGGCGACGAACTGCGCTCGATATGGGCGAGCGCGGTCAGCGGAATCTGGTCGCCGGTCGCTGTCGATACGTAAATTCCTGCAAGATCGCGAATGTCGCGCTGACGTTCGAGCGGCGTTTCGTAGATCACGCGATATTGATTGCGCTGAGTATAGATGATCGCGTCCTGTCTTTGCCCGAACGCGCTGTTCAGCGCCGCATCGATGGCGGATATCTGCACATTCATCCGCGAGGCGGTCTTGCGATCGATGACGACCTTGGCGCGCAATCCGCCGCGCTCCTGGTCGGAGGTCACGTCGACGAGTTCGGGCACTTGTTTCAAGCGCTCCAGCACCTTGTCGCGCCATGCTTCGAGAGCTTCGACCGACGGACTCGACAGGGTGAACTGATATTGCGCCTTGCTGAGGCGACCGCCCGATCGCAAATCCTGAGAGGGCACCATAAACACGTTAAGGCCTGGAATTTTCGCAAATTGTCGACGCAAGCGCGCGATCACCTCCTTGCTTGACGCGCGCCGCTCGTCAGCTGGCTTTAAGGAGACGAACAGCCGGCCCTGGTTCATGGAGGCGGTCAGGTTTGCGGCGCCGATGAAGGAGCCGACGTTGACCACATCCGGATCAGCAAGCAGCGTTTCAGACGCGAGTCTTTGCAGTCGCGCCATTTCCGCGAAAGACACGTCCCCTGACGCCTCGGTCGTTCCATTGATCAGGCCGATATCGTCCTGGGGCAGCGTGCCCTTCGGGATCGTCTCATAAAGACGGACCGTCCAGGCGATCGAGATCACCACGACAATCAACGTGGCCCATGGGTGATCGATCACCGGACGCAGGCTGCGCGCATAGAAATCTACGATCCTGTCGAGCGCGCCTTCGACAATCCTGTCGAAGCGCGATGGCGTGTTCTCGCGAGGCGCGGGCAGGCGCGCGCAGATCATCGGCGTCACGGTCAGCGAGATGACCGTCGAAATCGCGATGGCGAAGGTCAGCGTCCAGGCGAATTCGCGCAGCAGCCGGCCCATCACGCCTTCCATGAAGAGCAGCGGAATGAAAACGGCGACGAGCGAAAGGCTGATCGACAGGACAGTGAAGCCGATCTGCTTGGCGCCGACCAGAGCCGCCTCCATGCGGCTCAAACCGCGCTCGGCGTTGCTTTGGATGTTTTCGATCATCACGATCGCGTCGTCGACGACGAAACCGACCGAGACCGTCAGGGCCATCAGCGAGAGATTATCGAGCGAGAAACCGGCGGCCCACATCGCCGCACAAGTGCCGACCAGAGAGAGCGGCACGGTGACGCCGGCCGCTATGACCGGCGTGGCGCGGCGAAGGAACACATAGACGACCATCATCACCAGCACGATGGAGATCGCCAGCGTGCGCTGAATGTCATGAATGCTGGCGCGAATGGTTTGGGTGCGGTCGGCGAGCACATGGATCTTGATGCCGCTCGGAATCCATTCCTGTAGCTGCGGCAGCAGCGCCTTAATCTGATCGACTGTTTCGATCACATTGGCGTCCGGCTGTTTGGCGACAATGAGGAGCACGGCGGGCTTGCCGTTGAACCATCCGGCGGCGTTGCGGTTTCTTACGCCGAGTTCGACCTTGGCGACGTCGCCGAGCTTGACCACTGCGCCGTTGCGCGATGCGATGACGATGTTGCGGTAATCGTCGGGCGTCGATAGCTGATCGGTCGTTGCAAGGGTGATCTCGCGCGAACCGCCGCCGAGCGCGCCAACGGCGGAATGGGCGTTGGCGGCGTTGAGCGCATTGGCGACCGCGTCGACCCCGAGCCCCATGGCGGCGAGCCGCGCGCTGTCGACCTGGACGCGGATCGCTGGCTGTTCGGCGCCGGCGATCCGCGCCTCGGCGACGCCGGGAACCTGCGAAACGCGCTGCGCAATAACCGAGTCGACAGCGTCAAAAATGGCGCTCGTCGGCAAGGTGTCGGAGGTCATCGCCAGCACGATCACCGGCATGCCCGACTGACTGGCCTTGCGATAGTGCGGCAGCGTCGGCAAATCGGCGGGCAGGTCGGTCAGCGCCGCGTTGAGCGCCGCCTGCACATCGCGCGCGGCGGCGTCGATATTCCGCGTGATGTCGAACTGGGCGACGATCTGCGTCGCACCGAGCGAATTCGTTGAGGTCAGCTCGTTCAGGCCGGAGATAGTGGAGAGGCGACGTTCGAGCGGCGCCGCGACGGACGCCGCCATCGTCTGTGGATCGGCGCCGGGCCGCTGAGCGGAGATGCCGATGATCGGAAAATCGACCGCTGGGAGGCTCGCGACGGGCAGGAAAAAATAAGCGACGGCGCCTACGAGGAACAGCGCGCTCGCCAATAGCGTCGTCGCGACCGGCCGTCTGATGAACGGCGCGGAGACGTTCACTCGGCGGCCTCGCGCGTTGGCGGCTTCGGCAGTTCGACGACTCGCTCTTCGCCAGCGAACCGCGGCTCGGCCGGCGGCGACAGCCGAACGCGCAGACGCTCCACGGCGAGATAAATGACGGGCGTTGTGTAGAGCGTCAGCGCCTGCGACAGAAGCAGGCCGCCGATGATCGCAACGCCGAGCGGAATGCGCAGCTCGCTGCCCGGCCCATGCGAGAGCGCTAACGGCAGAGCGCCGAAAAGCGCCGCAAGCGTCGTCATCATGATGGGGCGGAAGCGCAGATGGCAGGCGCGCACGATCGCGTCACGCGCCGAGAGTCCGTCGTCGCGCTCAGCGTCCAACGCGAAGTCGATCATCATGATCGCGTTCTTCTTGACGATGCCCATCAGCAGAACGACGCCGATCAGCGCGACAATCGACATTTCGATGTGAAAGGCGAGCAGCGCGAGTAGCGCGCCGACGCCCGCCGACGGCAGAGTCGTCAGGACGGTGAAGGGATGGGCGAAGCTTTCGTAGAGAACGCCGAGCACGACATAGATCGACACGATCGCCGCGAGAATGAGCCAGGGTTCGCTCGCCAGCGACTTGTTGAATTCGGCGGCGTCCGCGCTGAAGACGCCCTGAATCGCCGACGGCATGCCGATCCCGGCTTCGGCGTCGGCGATCATTTTCACTGCGTCGCCCAGCGAATAGCCTTCGGCAAGATCGAAACTGATGGTCGAGGCGGGAAACTGATCCTGATGCGCAACGGATAGCGGCGCGGAAAGATCCTCCATGCGCACGAAAGTCGCGAGCGGCGTCTGCGGCCCGCCGCCAAGCGGCGCGACATAAAGCTTCTGCAAGGCGGACGGATCGCGCAGATATTGCGGCGCAGCTTCGAGAATGACGCGATATTGATTCGACTGCGTGTAAATCGTCGAAATCTGTCGCTGCCCAAAGGCGTCGTTGAGCACGTCGTCGACATTTTGCGCCGTAATGCCGAGCCGCCCCATTTTCTCGCGGTCGATCCGCATGAGCCTGCGCAAGCCGCCCTCCTGCGTTTCAGCGGCGACGTTGCGCAAGCCAGGCGTCATGCGGAGACGGTCGAGCAGTCGGTTGGACCAGGTCAACAATTCGCCGCCGTCGGCGGAGGTCAGCGTATATTGAAATTGGGACCGGCTCGGCCGCGTCGTAATCTGGATGTCTTGAACCGGCTGAACGTAAAGCGTGACGCCCGGGATTTTTTCGCCTGCCGCCTTCAGACGGTCGGCGATTTTTTCGGCGCTCGCCCAGCGTTCGTCATGCGGACGCAGCATCACCGTGAGCCGCGCGACATTGGTCGTCGCGTTGAGGGTTCCGACGCCCAGCACCGAGGTCACGCCGCTGACGTCGGGATCTTGACGAAACGCTTCGGCGACCTTCGCCTGCAGCGCCGTCATCTTGTCGAAGGAGGCGTCCGGCGCCGCCTCCATCACCGCCGACAGCACGCCAGTATCCTGCCGCGGCAGGAAGCCCTTGGGAATGATTGCGTAGAGCGCGATCGTGAGCGCCAGCGTCGCGACGGTGAGCCCGAGCATGAATGTCTCGCGCTTGAGCGCCCAGTCGAGCGATTTTTCATAAGCGCGGTCAAGCGCCAGCGAAAGCGTTTCCCATCGCGATCGACCGGGCGGCGGCGCAAATCGCAGCAGCGCCGCGCAAAGCATTGGCGTCAGCGTCAGCGAGATCACCGCCGAGACGACAACCGCCATTGTCAGCGTCAGCGCGAATTCGCGGAACATCCGGCCGACGATGCCGGTCATGAACAGGAGCGGGATGAACACCGCGATGAGCGAGACGGTCAGAGACACGACCGTGAAGCCGATCTGGCGCGCGCCGTCGAGCGCGGCCTGACGCGGCGCTTTGCCCTCTTCGATGTTGCGGACGATGTTTTCGATCATCACGATCGCATCGTCGACGATGAAGCCCGTGCCGATGGTCAGCGCCATCAACGACAGATTGTCGAGCGAGAACCCCGCGGCCCACATGGTCGAGAATGTGGCGATGATCGAGAGCGGCAGGCTGACGCCGGCGATGAGGGTCGCGCGCCAGCTGCGCAGAAACATCAGCACGACAAGCACGACGAGGGCCGCGGCGATGACAAGCGTCAGCTGCACCTCGAAAATCGAGGCGCGGATCGTGACGGTGCGGTCGTTGACGATTTCGAGCGACATGCCGGCGGGAAGCGCCCGTTGAATCTGCGGCAGCTCGTTCTTCACCAATTCGACGGTGTTGATGATGTTGGCGCCGGGCTGGCGCAACACGTCGAGAACCACCGTCTGCACGCCATTGTGCCAGCCGCCGACGCGGGCGTTCTCCAGCCCGTCGAAGACCTGCGCCACGTCGCGAAGCATCACCGGCGCATTGTTGCGCCAGGCGACGATGATGTCGTCATATTGACGGGCGTTTAGAATCTGGTCGTTGGCGTCGAGCACATAGGACTGTCGCTTGCCGTCAAGCGAGCCCTTGGCGCCGGCGACATTCGCCGACGCGATGGCGAGGCGCAGATCCTCCATGCTGATGCGATTGGCCGCAAGCCGCGCGAGATCGGCCTGAATGCGCACCGCCGGCCGGACGCCGCCCTGCACCGAGACGCGGCCGACTCCCGAGACCTGCGAGAGCTGCGGCGCGATCAGCGTGTCGGCGCGATCGCTCAAATCGCGCAAGGTGGCGGTCTTCGAACGCAGCGTCAGCGTCAGGATCGGCGTGTCTGCGGGGTTAACCTTGGCGTAGACGGGCGGATAGGGGAGGTTGCGCGGGAGCGTCGAGGCGGCGGCGTTGATCGCCGCCTGAATGTCTTGCGCGGCCGCGTCGATATTGCGGTCGAGATCGAATTGCAGCGTGATCTGAGAAAGTCCGAACGAGCTTTGCGACGACATGCTGGTCAGCGACGGAATCTGGCCGAACTGCCGTTCGAGCGACGCCGTCACCAGCGATGCGATCGTATCGGGATTGGCGCCGGGCAGCTGTGTCGTCACCTGAATGGTCGGAAAATCGACCTGTGGCAGCGGTGAGACGGGAAGTCGCAAATACCCCATCACGCCAAACAGCAGCACGGCGAACGCCAAAAGCGACGTCGCCACCGGCCGGCGGATGAAGGGCGCTGATACGTTCATTTTTTCGTTCGACCGCCTGGCGCGCGCGGCGCCGCTCCACGCGCCGGCTTTGCGCTCTCTTCTTCGCCGCTGGCGTCGGCGCTGTCGGCGTCGGCAGCCGCACGCGCGCTCACGACATGAACTTTTGCGCCGTCCGACAGCCGGGAAAAGCCGCTTGTAAGGACGACCTCACCGGGCTGGAGCCCCGAAGCGATGACGGCGATTTTCTCATCCTGTCGGCCCGTCGTCACCTCGCGCATTGTCGCGACGTCATCAGGGGCCAGCACATAGACGAAAGCGCCGTTCGGCCCGCGTTGCACCGCGTGGCTCGGCGCCACGAGCACGTTCTTCAGCGTGTCGAGCATCAGACGCACATTCACGAATTGGCCGGGCCAGAGCGACAGCGTTTGGTTCGCAAAGATCGCTTTGAGACGCACCGTTCCGGTCAACTGGTCGATTTGATTGTCGATGACGCTCAGCTCTCCTGTTTCGATCGGCGTTGCGTTGTCCGGACCAAGCGCCGTGACCTTGGCCGCTCCTCGGGCCTCCGCCTTTTGCACCGAGGGCAACGCCTGCTGAGGCAGGGTGAACACAACATAAATCGGCTTCAGTTGCGTGATGACGACAATGCCGGTCGAATCTGAGGCGTGCAGAATATTGCCAACGTCGACGAGACGGATGCCGGCGCGCCCGTCAATCGGCGAGCGGATCGTTGCATAGTCGAGCGTCGTCTTGGCGTTGTCGATCGCAGCCTTGTCGGCCCGTACCAGCGCTTCAAGTTGAGCGACCGTCGCCTTCTGGGTGGCGTGTTGCTGCTTGGAAGCGAAATTGCCGACGACGAGCCTTTCATAGCGGGCGAGATCGACGCGAGCGTTGGCGAGATTGGCCTCGTCCTGCGCCTTCTTGGCGACCGCCTGATCATATTGCGCCTGATAGAGCGCCGGATCGATTTCGGCCAATATGTCGCCTTTGTGGACGTCCTGTCCCTCGGTGAAGGCGAGGCGCAGCAGTCGCCCGTCGACCTGCGTGCGGATCGTCACCGTGTTGAGCGCCTGCACGGTGCCGACCGCATCGATGGTCACTGGCACGTCGTCGCGCCGAGTCTTCGAAACAGTCACCGTAACGATACGCTCGCCCCGCGCGCCGCCGGAACGCGCTGCGCCGGAACCCTGGTCCCTGGCCCCGAAGCCAGGAAGCTTTCCCGCTTGATATGCCCAGGCCAAGACGACGGCGAGCACGAGCGCGCCGATCGCCAGCAGCACCCTTCGGCTGACGCGGGTCATGGCCATGGTCCCCTGTCGGCTTCATAGGCTGCGTTGGAGCGGGCGATCTCGATTTCGCGAGTTGTTGGCCCCCAGCCGCCGCCGAGCGCCTGATAGAGGCTCGTCGCCGCCTGAAAATGAGAGAGCCGCGCGACGGCAAGCTGGTCCTGCGTCTGGAAATAGTTCGTTTGCGTTTGCGCGAGCGTCACGATGTCGATTGTCCCTTCCTGCAGCGTCACCTCCGCGGCGCCCAAGGCGCGCCGAGCGGCAGACACCGCGACGCTCAGGAACTTCATCTGGCGGTCCGTCTCGCGTATTGCAATCAGAGCGTTCTCAGTATCGGACAGCGCGGTTAGAATTTGTTTGCGGTAAAGCGCCGCCAGTTCCGAATAGCGGCCTTTCTGCAGGTCATATTGGCCCTGAAGGTTCCATCCGTCGAACACCGGCTGCGTCAGCGTGCCGGCGAGTTGTACGGCGATGGCGTCCGGCCGCAGCAGCAGCGTCGAGAGCAGCGCGCTCTGGAAGCCATAGAGGCTGGTCAGGCTTATCGACGGGAAAAACGCGGCCCGCGCCTGCAACACCGAAAATTCCTGCGAAGCGAGCCGCGCTTCCGCCTCGGCCACGTCGGGTCGGCGCAAGAGCACTTCCGAAGGCAGTCCCGGCGCAATGCGCGGAAAGTTCAGCTTGGTCAGCGAGCCGCCCTTGATGGTCATGCTTTCAGGCGTCTGTCCCAGCAGCACCGCAAGATTGTTGCGGGTCTGGCGCAGGGTCTGTTCGAGCGGCGGAATGGTTGCTTGCTGCTGCGCCAGGATCGTTTGCTGCTGCGACGTGTCGAGCACGGTCGCCACGCCCACTTCGAGCCTTGCGTTGATCGCGTCCATCACCTGCTGCGCGATTGTGACGTTCCCGCGCGCGATGCGCAGACGATCCTGGGCGGTGAGCACTTGGAAATAGGCGTTCAGCACAGCGGCGACGGTCGAGATTTCGACGACGTTGCGATCGAAGCGCGACACATTGGCGAGGATGCGCGCGGCCATCGAGGCGTCCTCGTTCTTGCCCCAGAAATCCAGTTCGTAGCTCGCGGTCAGACCGAGCTGGAAAAAGCCGAAATTCCGAGCGCGGAATCCTGAACTCGACAGGCTTGAGCTCGAACTCGATGTGGTGGCCGGATTAAATCCCGAGCTCGCCGAGCCGACATTGATCGTCGTGCCGGGCGTCCGCGTCGTGCGGGCGATATCCGTCAAGGACACCGCCGGCCATTGCGCGGCGCTTGAAACGCGCGCTTGTGCGTCGGCCTGGGCGATGCGGGCGATCGCCGCGGCGAGGTCGAGGTTGTCGTCGAGCGCGCGCTCGACGAGCTGGGTCAGTTCCTTGGAGCCGAATTTGACGGCGAAATCCCGCCCTCCGGAGATCGGCGGCGCCGGATGCGGCTTCGCTTCCACGAAACGCGCCGGCGGCGGCGCCGACAGATTGGGCTTGTCCCACTCCAGATCGCAGCCGGCCAGCGCGGCGGCGAACGTCGCGGCCGCCAGCGCCGGGCGAGGGGAGCGAGTCAAGGCGGGCGCGGTCAAGTAGCAGACGTCTCCGGAAGGGACGGCGGGAACGGCCTGAGCGTCCCCTTCCTTAAGCGCCGGTGGAGGCTTGGGGAAGGCCCGCGCCCTCGGGCGCTGCGGCTCCCTTTCGCTCGCCCCGAGAGGACCAGCGGCGGATCGCAAGCATTCCCAAGCGGCGGCGAGGAGGCGCGCGCTGGCCGTCAACGCGCGAAAAGCTGTGAATCACAAGCTCGCTCGAAGCGGTGCAACGGTCAAGTTACGTATCGGTAAGGACCGCGCGGCGAGGCGCCGAATCTCTTCGCTATTCCGTTTGGGGGGCAGGCGTCTTGCGCTTCGCCGGCTTTGCCGCTTTCGCCGCCGGCTTGGACGTCTCTTTGGCCGGCGGCTCGTGCGCGACGGGTTCCTTCGCGGCCGGCTCCTTGTGGGCCTCGGGCGCGGCCGCTTTCGCAGCCGGCTCTTGCGCGGCCGGTTTGGCGTCTGCCGCCGGCTTGGTGGGGCCGGAAACCTTGGTCCAGGTCTCGCTTTGGCATAGGAAGGCGACGAGGCAGCCCGTCATCGTCAGCGCGGTCGGCGAATCGAGCGAGATCTTGCCGATATAGGTCTTGCCGCTTTCGGGATCATTGATATCGCCCTCCCAATGGTTGGGCGTCGTCTTGGCGGCGTCCTTCAAAACGACCGGCGCCGGCGAGCCGTCGGGCATCGGCTCGATCCCCTTGGCGCAGAGCTTGCCGGAGCAGTCGTAGAATTCCAGCTTGTCGTTGGGATGTCCTTCGCGAACCCAAACCCCGTAGATGGCGTCGACCGCGTTCGCCGCCGTTGGGGCGCAGAGGGCTGCCGCCATAGCAACGCGTAGACAGGCTTTTCTCATGACGCCGGACCTCTGTTTGTTGCGATGAATGCGATTCGCTCAAGCTAGCGAACGCCGGAACGCCGACTCGGTCAAGCCGCGTCGGCCGCATCCTTTATCGGTTCGCGCGGCGGACCAAGGAACGCGGGCACGATAATGAACGCGGCGAGCAATGTGAAGAACAGCGAAATGGCGAGAAGTTGACCCATGCTCGCTGTTCCGGGATGGCTCGACAAAATCAGGCTGCCGAAGGCGGTGCCCGTCGTTAGCGAACTGAAGAAAATGGCGCGGGTGAGGCTTGAGGCCAACATGTCGACGACGCCTTTTCGCCATGCGATGACATAGTAAATGTGAAAGGCGACGCCGACTCCGAACATCAGCGGCAGTGCGATGATGTTGGCGAAATTGAGCGACATGCCAAGCAAATCCGCGGCTTGTAGACTCATAATGCCTGCGAGCACCAGCGGGCCCAATGTCAAGGCGACGTCAATCGGATTGCGCAGCGCGACCGCCAGGATGATGAAGATGGCGATGAAGGCGTAGAGTCCGGCTTCAAGAAAAGCGCGGGTGATGGTCTTTTGCGCTTCCGACACGATCACCGGCGGACCGCTCGCGTCCGGCACGATGGCCTGGATCGCCTCGGCGAATGTGGTCATGACGACGCGGTCATTGCTGTCGCCTTTCGGCGTCGCCTCGACCCGAACGACGCCAGCATCGGAAATCCAGTCGCGACGCAAATCCGCAGGCAGCGTGTCAATCGTCACGCGTTGCGCCTGTAGCGCCTGACGAATTTCGCCAAGCATCTTGTCGAAGCCGCCAAACACCGCCTCTCGCGCTTTTGCGCGCGCCTCCGGGCTTGCTTTCGCAAGGGCGTCGAGATCGTCGGCAAAGCGCGTCACGGCGGGTATCGGCTTCTTTGCAGTCGCCTTGCGCAACGCCTTGGCGGCTTTGATTAGCGCTTTGACGGTATCGGCGTCGCTCGGCGGCGCTTTCAATTTTGGATTCAGCGCGCCGCGCAATTGCGACACCGCCATGTCGACGAGCGCGAGCTTGTCGTCCTGATCCTTCGGGATCAGGGAATCAATCGAGTCGACGTGATCGACATCCGGCAAAGCCGCGATTTTCTTTTCCAATTCGCGCGCAGCTTCAAGCGATGGCGCCAGAACCTCGATCTTGTTGGGCGCGGTTTTCGGGTCCTTGGAAAGATCGAGGAAGGTCGCGACTGATTCGACCCTTTGATCGCGCAGATTCATCGGATTGGAGTCGAAGGTCAGATGCATGAGGGCGGGCATGCCGGCGAGCACGACGATCGCCGTGGCGATGAGCACGAAAAGGCGGTGATGCGCGATCCAATGATCGACGGCGGCGAGCGATGTTGTCGCGATCGGCACATGTTCCGCGCGCGGGCGCAACAGTTTGATCGCCGCCGGCAGGAAAGTGAGCGTTGCGACATAGGCGACGATCATGCCGACGCCAGCGATCAGTCCGAGTTCGGACACGCCGCTGAACGAGGTCGGCAGAAAGCAGAAGAAACCGGCAAGCAGCGACACGGCGGCGAGCGTGAGCGAGCTTCCGATGCCGCGAGTCGCTGATAGCAGCGAACGTTCGAGATCGTCGTCATTGTGACGTTCTTCGCGATAGCGGGTCGCGAACTGGATGCCGAAGTCCACGCCAAGTCCGATGAACAGCGCCGCGAAGGCCACCGAGATGAGATTGAAGCGGCCGATCATCAAAATGCCGAGCCCTGAGGTCATGGCGAGACCGGCGAGGAGGGTGATCAGCACCGCGAGAATGAGCTTTGGCGAACGCAGCGCCGCGAAGAGAATGAGCGTCACCACCGCGAGCGTGCCGGTGGTGTTCAAGGCCATGTTTTCCGAAATGGTGGCGAATTCGTCGTCGGCGAGGGGGATCTGGCCGGTCAGGCGAAGCGTGATTCCATGCGCTTCGTCGAGATGCAGTTCCGCGGCCGTCTTTCGCACGAATTTGATCGCATCGCCTCCCGGCTCCAGATCGGTATAGTCGACGATCGGCTTGGCGATGACGATGCGTCGCTTCTCCAGTTCCGGCGGGGCTGGCGCGCTTCCGCCGGAGGCCAACAGCTTGCCCCAGTCGACCTCCGCCGGTTTTCCCGCGAGCGCCGCTTCAATGGCGGCGGAAAACTCTTGGACGCCGCCGACATACATTTTAAGGGCGCGTTCGCTGCCGGAGGCTGATTTGAAATTGTCGACGAGCACGTTCGACAGACCGCGCAGACTGGAGTCCTCGGCAAGCGGCTGCAGGACGTCGCGCTGGCCGATCATCATGCCAATATTTTTTTCGATGTCGGAGACCGGCAGAAACAGCAGGCCGTTCTTGCGGAAATATTCGTGCTCGTCAGGACGCCAAACCCGCGAGAAGAGCGAATTTCCCTGCAGGGCGGCGTCGAGGCGCTTTGCGGCGTCGTCAGCCTCCTCGCCCGTCTTGGCGTCGATAACGACGACGATGACGTCGAGAAGGTCCGGAAAAGCCTTGTAAAGGGCCGCTTCGTTCTTGCGCCAGGCGACGTCGGGCGAAAAAAGATTGGCGGTCTCGGTGTCGATCGCAAATCGTTCGACGGTGACATACACGCCGCCCGCCGTCAGACCGAGAGTGAGTAGAACCACTGTCCACGGCCAGCGGAGGCATAAGGCGACCAGCTTTTCGAGCATTCCGTTTTTCCCGCCTTTTTTGGCGACAAGACCTCATAGGCGCGGGAGCCGGCGCTCTTCGGTCGGGTTCCTCTATACAAGCGCCCAGTGCGACTACCAAGGCGACTTGCGTCGAATACTTAATCTCAACTCCCTGCGGCGATTTGACCCGATCGTGTCACAGATAGGTCAGCCACCAAAGATCGCGTCGTCGACGCTTCACCTGCGCAAACCAGCGGCAGAGTGGGTAAAGCGCCAAAATCACCAGTATCCAGGCGAGGTAAGCGCCCGCGAGGCCCGCGCCGAGTTCCGGCGGAGGGGCTCTGGCTTTCGCCCAGCCGGCGATATCCGACAGCGAATAGCCTTGCGCCATGACGAAGGCCAGCGCTGCGGCGACCCCGACATAAAGGTGCAGCACGTAAAAAAAGAGCGGCGTGCGGCCAAAGACCGTCAGCGCCGCGCCGACGCCCCCGCCAGCGCGCGCTAGCAGGGGCAGCGCCAACGCCGCGCCGCCAAGCGTCGCCAGAAGATAGAGAAGCGACGGCGGATATTTCGTCACCTTGAGAAAGGAGAGCAGGGTGAACAGGGAGTCGCGCTGCGCGCCCCAGGGATGCGGATCGCCGTAGAAATTCGAAAAGCGCAGCACGACGAAAAGCGCCAGCGCCATGCCGCCCGCGACAAAAAGCGCGCGTTCGCGCGACTTTGCAGGCTCAAGGAAGAGCGGGCCGATTCCATATCCTAGCGCGGCGACGCCGATCCAGGGCAGCGCGGGATAGATAACGTCGCCGGGTACGTCGAACGGCAGCTTGCCAGTTTCATGCAGCAGGCTCCACCACGGTCCGAATGCGCCGAGGTCGGCTGCGTGAATGCCGTCGAGCAGGTTATGGCCGAAGATGATCAAGACGCCTGTGAGAAGCACGAATCGCTGCGGCAGTCGCGACAGCGCGGCGAGCGCCACGAGGCCGCATCCGATCGCCCAGAGCGTCCCGAGTTCGCTGCGTCCTGAACCCATGCTCCAGATCGGACCGATGACAACGGCGTCGAGAAAAATCAGCCACAGGCCGCGCGCCGCGAGAAATCTCGACAGCGCCGTGGGGTCCTTGACCTTCACGCCATAGAGATAGGCGCTGACGCCGGCGAGCACGGTGAAGGTCGGCGCGCAGAAATGGGTGATGAAGCGGGTAAAAAATAGAAATGCATTGGTGCGATCCAGATCCGTCGGCGAGAAGCGGATCGCGTCGGCGTCGAAGAAATCGCGCATATGATCGAGCGCCATGAGAACCATGACGAGGCCGCGCAGCCGGTCGATTTCCGGCAGCCGATGCTCGTCGTAAAGCGGGTTTTGCGCTTCGCTTATCCGAGCTTGGCGAGGCCCGGAAACAGCTCCAGTAGCCAATAGGACATCTCCTGCACGCCGCCCGTGAGGAAGGCGACGCCGGTGAAGACGAGCAGAGCGCCGACGACTTTCTCGACTTTGCCGAAATGGCGCCGGAAACGCGCGACGAAGGCGAGGAACCGGCCGAGCGCCAGGCCGGCGCCGATGAAGGGCAGGCCCAGGCCAAGCGAATAGGTCGCCAGCAGGGCGGCGCCGAGCGCCACCGTCTCCTGCGTTCCGGCGACCGCGAGGATGGCGGCGAGGATCGGCCCGATGCAGGGCGTCCAGCCGAAGGCGAAGGCGAGGCCCATGACATAGGAGCCGAACAGGCCCATCGGCTTGGTGATTTCGGCGCGCTTCTCGCGATAGAGCAGGCTGACTTTAAGCAGGCCGATGAAGTGAAGGCCCATCAGAATGATGATCGCGCCGGCGACCCAGGACAGGATATGCAGATTTGCCCGCAGCACGGACCCGAAGGCGCTCGCCGTCGCGCCGAGCGCGACAAAAACCGTGGAGAAGCCGAGAACGAACAGGATCGAGGACAAGAGAATGTCGCGCCGCGCCGCTGAGCGCGTCTCGATTTCGAGATCCTCCATGCTGACGCCGGCGAGATAGGTCAGATAGGGCGGCACCAGCGGCAGCACGCAGGGAGAAAGGAAAGACAATAGTCCCGCCGCCGCAGCCGCCGGGAATGTGACATTCGTCATTCAGTGTCCTCAGCTCAATCGCCTGGAGACTTCTGCCACAGGCGCGCCGGCGCGCAAAGGTTCGCCAACAAGAAAAAACCCCGCCGAAGCGGGGTTTTTGTCCGAGGTTTCGACAGTTAGTCGTTGCGCTGGCCGAACAGGAACAGCAGCGACTGGAACATGTTGATGAAGTC
This sequence comes from Methylocystis sp., assembly GCF_050246715.1. Lineage (NCBI taxonomy): Bacteria > Pseudomonadati > Pseudomonadota > Alphaproteobacteria > Hyphomicrobiales > Methylocystaceae > Methylocystis > Methylocystis sp. The sequence continues at coordinate 21,250 of NZ_JBFWVN010000039.1, read as the reverse complement.
CAAATAGAGCGAGAGCGCGCCAAATACGCTCTTCTTCTGGGCGACTTCATAGCTGTCGCTCTCGTAATACATGTCCTTGATGTTCTGCGTGTCCCAGGCGGTCAGCCCGGCGAACACCAGAACCGCGATAATCGACAGAGCGAACTGCAGACCGGTCGATTGCAGAAACAGATTGACCAGCCCGGCGATCACGAGACCCCAGACGCCCATCACCAGGAACGAGCCGAAGGCCGAAAGATCGCGCTGGGTCATGTAGCCGTAAAGGCTCAGACCGCCGAACGCCGCCGCGGTGATAAAGAAGATGCGCGCGACCGACGCCCCGGTAAAGATCAGCAGAAGCGACGACATCGACAATCCCATCACCGCCGCAAAGGCGAGGAACAGATTGCGGGCCGTCGCGGCGGAAATCGTATTCGCGCGCGCGCCGATGAAAAAGACGAAGGCGAGCGGCGCCAGAATCACCACCCACCGCAGCGGCGTCGTGTAGAGCATCTGGCCGAATGGCGTCAGCGCGAGGGCGCCCGGCGCCGTCTTGGCCACGGCCAGCATGTATGTGCCGAGCGCGACGAGCCCCGTCACGCCCAAGCCGAGCGTCATATAATTGTAGACGCCAAGCATATAGGCGCGCAGGCCCTGGTCGATCTCAGCCGTGGTCGGCCGCGCGACCCCGCGCCCGTAGCCGAAGCTGGTGTTGCGGTCGAAGTTGGACATGTGATCCTCTTGGTCTGGATGGCCGGGTTGCGCCTCGCGACAAGGGAAAACGCTTCCCAGCCTCGCGCTGAATATGGCTCCGCCTTAATTGAGTGGCAACCCAGCAACGAATGAACTCTTGTTAAGGTGGTTGCGAATTAAGGCGCCTTCACGAAAGCCGGCGAGTCCTAATTGTTTTTCTGATTCCGATCAATTTATGTTGCGCTGCACAGGCCTGTCGGCCGCGAAGCGTTCCTTTTGGCGTCTGGCGGTTCCAAGACAGGCTTGCGCCGGACCGGCGCGCGGATTGCGCAGCGCAGGATGGCGGCCGATCGACGCACCCTTGCTGATAGCCGGGAATCCGCTAACATCAAGCCCCAGGCGTCCTTGCGACGTTTTCTCAAGCGTAAGCTTGACGGAACTGCTTTGTGCGGCGCAAAGCAGTATTTCTGAGAGTCACGTGTTCTTGCACACGAAGACCCAGGAGGTCATCATGCGTGAAGGTGGAAATCCGGACGCGCATCCCGTGCCGCAGGGGAGCGAAAATCGCCTCGCGCCCCGGGGCGGTTGCCGTTTCGCCAAGGTCGTTCGTTTCGCTCTTCTCCCGGTCGCGGCCGTTCTGGCGGTCGCCGTCGCCGGGGCGCCCGATCCGGCGGAGGCCCATGGCCGCCTGGGCGCGGCGGAAGGCCGATGCCGACTGTTCATCGGCCCCGACATCATGAATTTCACCGGCTATCTGCCCGAGTCATCGAAGAACGAGTTCTGCGAGGACATTCCGGCGACCGGCCCGATGATCATGGTGTTGGACGCTGAGCAGGACGAATTGCGCGACATGAAGATCGAATTGCGCATCGTCAAGGACGTCGGCGGCGAGGACAAGGAGAACGAGGATCTCCAAGCCGTCACTGTCGCCTATCGGGAGCCGAAGAGCTACCCGACCGGCACGGTCAATTTCGAGCATACTTTCGACGATCCGGGCTATTTCGTCGGCATCGTCACGGTGACGGGCGACCACGGCGAGCGATGGGTGTCGCGCTTCCCCTTCTCGGTCGGGAAGAGCTTCATGCGCGACCTTCCGGTCTATCTGACCTTGGGGATTGGCACGGTCGCGGCGTTCTTCATCTATCTCGTCCATCGACGTCGCGAAACCGCCGCAGCCAAGGCCCACAAGCCGCCGCCCGCGCCGCCGGCTCCGCCGCCCACGACGCCGGATGAGGATCACGGCCCGGAGGCGACTCCAGCGGAGTGAATGCGCCTTCGACTCGGCGTTGGACGCTGCGCCGGCGCTAATGCCGTCGACGTATTTTAGCTTTGCGCGCGATGCGATTTCAGCGTTCGGGCGACGCCCCGCCGCCATCGATCTGACGACCGATCTGCGCAATTGCCCGCTGATACACGGTGGCGGCGTTCCACGCCTGAATCGCCCCGAAATTGCTTTCGCCCGGCTGATAGCCGCCGCCGGCGCGCCAGCCGTGAGCGTGAAGGAAATTCGCCGTGGCGTTCAGCGCCGCGGCGGCGTTGTCCAGATTGCCCCCGCCGCCGTAGTTCAGGATGTTTTTCGGCAGGAATTGGGTATGGCCGATCTCGCCATGCATCGAGCCGCGAGCGTTGGGCGACAGCGCGCCGCGATCGACCAAGGTCAGCGCGGCGTAAAGCTGATCGGTGAAATAGTCGGATCGGCGGCAGTCATAGGCGAGCGTCGCCACCGCCGACAGCGCATGCTGATTGCCGTGCACGGCGCCAAATCCCGTCTCCATTCCCCAAATGGCGAGAAGAGGTCCAGGCGGCACGCCGTAGCGCTGCTCGATTTGCGAGAAAAGCCCCCCGTAGGATCGCTTGAGCGTGCGCCCGCGCGCCACGATAGCTGGGCCGCCGCGTTTCGCCAGGAACTGGTCGAGCGACAGGCGGAAGCTTTTTTGGCCGCGATCGGCTGAAATCGTCGCCGTGTTGTAATGCGTCCCCATCAACGCGCTGATGCCGGCCTGACCTATGCCTTGGGCGCGCGCCTCCTCAGCGAATTCCCGCTTCCAGTTCTCGAAGCCCGCCGCCGAATGTCCGCATTGGGCCGCCATCGCCGGATGAACCATCGCACTAAACGCGAGCGCAGTCGCAATTTTGAGGGCAGTCCGCATAGCTGTTCTTCCCCTTTGTCACAGACCTCTGAACGAGCTTTTTCTGGCTTCAACGTCGGGCGCTTGCGTCCATTCCGTTCGGCGCAGCCTATCCATTTCTGACAATTGTTTCATCCCGCTTTCGACCCGAACTTACTCCGAATGGATAATTTTGCGCCACCGTCACGTAACCGATCGCAAGCTAGGCATTGGCGTGGGCCGCAGCGCTCGCCACAGCCATGTGCTGTGCAGCGCAGCGTTCGGCTTTGTCCGATCGTACATGTTCTCCCGTCAGCGTCGAGCGCGACTCGACAGGGCCGAGTCGCGGTCCGCCGCAAGAGAGGCATGATTGACGAACGGCGTCAGTCGGCTAGCATCGTCCAATCTGTAAGCCTCATGCGTTCCCGGATGACGTCGCTGCAGCCTCGAGCGCAGGATGGAAGCCGGTAAGTTGGGATGCGTTTTGCAGGACATTGTCGAAAGCGATTGGACTCTCGGCGCCGTTAAACGTCGCGAAGAGCAGCGTCTAAAGAGCGAGCGCGCTGCGCGTTCAGGCGACGCCGAAACGATTCAAACGTCTTACGCTCCAGATGTGTCGGGCGATAATTGGGTCGCCGCCGCCTTCAGGCGCCGACAGGAGGATGAACGCGCGAAAGCGGAGCGCGATCAGCCCGTCGCCGGCGATCGCGCCGAAGCGGAAAGCAGGGAAGTTCCCGTCGACAACTGGCTTATCGAAGGCTTCAAGCGTCATCAGGAAGAAGAGCGACGCCTCGAAATCATCGCCAGATCAGATGAGGCCGGCGTTCCAGCCGATGGAGACGAGCAATCGAATTCCTCGCCCATGCGCGCCCTTGTCATCGTGAACGAGGTCAGCCCGCCGGCGCTGCATGAATCCGCAGGCCGCGATGCGCGCGCGGATGATCAAGTTTCGTCTGGAGCGGTCGGCGCTCTCGTAACCGTCGGCGGCAAAAAGGCTCTCGTAAGGCGCCCGAGAGGCGCCGCTCGACTGATTGCCATCGCAGGCGTGGTCATTGTCGGGCTGGTTTCCCTTTTCGGCCTCAAGACGGCGCTTTGGAATTTTGGCGGTTCGCCGCGCGGCTTGGATCGGGGAGCGCCCAGCGTGACGCCGCCGCGAAAATCAAGCCCGGCGGCGCCAAAAGCGACGCCGCCCGCCAAAAAAGAACTTCTTCGTCCGGAGCCGGCAGGGCCGTCGCCCGGCGAGCAAACGACGAACGCCCCGCCGGCCCGTCCGGCCGACGCCGCGCCCACAAAGCCCAGCGACGCCGCCACGATTCCTGCGCCGCCCGCCGAAACGCCGCAAAGTTCGACGCAGAGTCCGGCTGCGCCGCGTCCGCAGTCCGAATCCAAGGCTCCTCCTCCTGCGACGCAGGGCGACAAGTCTCTCCATGACAATCAGGCTTCGCCGGCCGCGACCCTGGCTGCGCCGGTTCCACCCGCGCCCAAGGATGCGGCGTCGCCTGCAAGGCCCGACAAGGATTCGACTGCGAAGCCCGCGTCCGTCGGGTCGGAAGGATCGCGCGACGTGGTTGCGCCTGAGCCCGAACACAATGCTTCTCAGCCTAATCGCCACGCGCCGAACGCCAAATCGAAGCCGCAGTCGAAGGAAAAACGCGGCGCTCGTCGTTCTTCCCGAAATTCCGATGGCTTTTCGACCTTTCTGAAGCGCACTGCAAATTCGGTTCGCAGATTTTTCGGACGGCTCGGCGTGAAGCAGTAGTTTTCGGCTTTCAGCAACGTGGCGCGGCGGTTTTGTGGACCCGGCGCGCGACAATGCCCATTTGAAGATCACGCGATACGCTGATCGAAAGAACCGTGTCGGTCTCTACTTTCCATGACACGCGAGCATTGCCGTGAGAACGATTATCGAGCCGTTTCGCATCAAGATGACCGAAGCGCTGCCGATCACGACGCGCAGCGCACGCGAAGACTATCTGGCGACGGCGTTCAACAATGTCTTCCTGTTAGACGCCGAGTGCGTCACCATCGACCTGCTCACCGACAGCGGCACCGGCGCGATGTCCGACCGGCAATGGTCGGCGCTGATGCTCGGCGACGAAAGCTATGCGGGCAGCCGCTCCTGGCATCGATTCGAGCAAACCGTGCGCGACATCACCGGCTTCAAACATATCTTCCCGACGCATCAGGGACGCGCGGCCGAGCGCATCCTCGCCGCGACTCGTCTCAAAGCAGGGAACGTCATTCCCAACAATGGCCATTTCGACACGACGCGGGCGAATATCGAATATGTCGGCGCCGTCGCGACAGATGCGCCAACGACCGAAGCGCGCGATCTCTATTCCGAGAAACAGTTCAAGGGGAATATGGACCTCGACGCGCTTGCGCAATTGATCGAGGTCGAAGGCGCCGCCAACATTCCCTTCTGCATGATCACCGTGACCAACAATACCGGAGGCGGCCAGCCGGTGTCGATGGAGAATATCCGACGCGTCAAGGAACTGCTGGAAAGGCATGACATTCCGCTGATCATAGACGCCTGTCGTTTTGCCGAAAATTCATTCTTCATCAAGGAGCGCGAGCAAGGCTTTGCCGATCGAAGCCTGCTCGACATCGCAAGAGAGATGTTCTCATTCGCCGATGGGGCGACGATGAGCGCCAAGAAGGACGGGCTGGCGAATATCGGCGGATTTCTCGCCTGCAACAACGACGGTTGGGCCGAAGATTTCCGCAACCTGCTCATCCTGACTGAAGGATTTCCTACTTACGGCGGTCTTGCGGGCCGCGATCTCGAAGCGATTTCCGTCGGCCTGATGGAGGCGCTGGAATTTGACTATCAGCGCTATCGTCACGCGACCGTCGACTATGTCGCTTCGGCGCTGATCGCGCGCGGCATACCGATCGTCCGACCGGCCGGCGGCCATGCCATCTTCATCGACGCCGCCGCCTTCTGCCCGCATCTCGACGCCAGCGACTATCCCGGCATCGGACTGGTCAATGCGCTTTATCTCGAAGGCGGGATTCGCGCCGTCGAGCTCGGCAGCGTGATGTTCGGAAAGCCTGCGCCGGACGGGGGCAAGGAAATCGCCGCGCCGCATGAATTGGTCCGGCTGGCGTTCCCGCGCCGGGTCTATACGCAAAGCCATTTCGACTATCTCATCGAAACGCTGGATGTCGTTTGGCGCCGGCGCGCTTCGATCAGGGCTTATCGGATCACGGAACAAGCGCCGTTTCTGCGCCATTTCACGGCGCATTACGAGCCGGCCGTGGGTTGAGAGCCTTCGCTTAAGCGGTGGACGACGGGCCGCCTTGAGCGGCCTGAAACTGGACAAGTTCGCTCGCCGAATAGTCGCCGCTCGCGTCACAGTTCGGGCAGGTTACGGTAAACGAGGCCGGCCCGGATATTTCCAGGGCGCCCGTGTCGGTCGGTTCATTCAGAATAGCGAAGTGCTGACGGCACTGCTTGCAGGCGAATCCGATATACCAGCCTCCTGGGATGAGCGCCTGCAGTGCGGAGACGTCAAAAGTTCCGGCGAATCGAATGCCTTGGGCCATGAAGCGTCTTCCAACCTCCGCCTACGAGTTCATCTAGCGCCCGGCGCCTGCGCGACGATCCTTGCGGGATTCGCGCTCGCTCCGTCAAGCCGCACCCACTCGATAAGCGGCGCGTTCAACCGACTTGGCGTAATTCTTAAGGCTTTCGCGCCAAAAGATGGCGCGTGCGGCGTTTCCATCCTTCCTCGCTTATGGGAGAAGGACGCGCGCGAGGCGGCGCCAGATGACCGCCGTGCGCGGCCTCAACCAAGCTGGGCGTTGATGACCTTCCCCGATATTTCCGCCGATATCGCCGCCGCCATGCCGCAATTGCGCGGGCGCATCGCCGCGAACGAGCCGCTCGCGCCTCTAACCTGGTTTCGCGTCGGCGGGCCGGCGCAGATTCTCTTCATGCCGGCGGACGAAGACGATCTCGCCTATTTTCTCGCGAATCTGCCGCGTGAGATTCCAGCGACCGTCGTTGGGCTAGGCTCCAATCTCATCGTACGAGACGGCGGCGTCGAAGGCGTCGTCATTCGGCTATCGGCGAAGGGATTCGGCGAGATCGTCGTCGAAGACGGCTGCCGACTGCGGGTGGGCGCGGCGGTTCCCGACGTGAAGGCCGCGCGCGCCGCCGCCGAAGCGGGGATCGACGGCCTTGCCTTCTATCGCGGCATCCCCGGCGCGATCGGCGGCGCGTTGCGGATGAACGCCGGCGCGCATGGCGGCGAAACCAGAGACGCGCTGATCGAAGCGCGCGGCGTCGACCGCAGCGGCGACATTCGCGTCTTTTCCAACGCCGATCTCGGCTATTCCTATCGCCATTGCTCGGCGCCGGACGATGTGATTTTCACCCAGGCGCTCTATCAGGGCCGTCCGGGCGATCCTGTGACGATTCTCGCCGAGATGGACCGCATCACCGCGGCGCGGGAAGCCTCTCAGCCGATCAGGGAAAAAACCGGCGGCTCGACCTTCAAGAATCCTGACGGCCACAAGGCATGGCAATTGATCGACGCCGCCGGTTGCCGCGGCCTCGTCGTCGGCGACGCCCAGGTGAGCGAAATGCACTGCAATTTTCTCATCAACCGCGGGCGCGCGACCGCCGCCGACATCGAGTCGCTCGGCGAGGAAGTGCGCCGGCGCGTGCTCAAGACGAGCGGCGTCGAGCTGCATTGGGAGATCAAGCGGATCGGCGTCGCTTGAAAAGAAGGACTCGGCGAAATTGCATGGTGGGCGCCGAGACCTTAGCGTGGACGCTGGGGGAGACGAGAGTCATGGAGCGTCGCAAAAACTCGCCCACTGGGCCGGAGGCCGAAGAAATGGCGGCGAGATCGCAGCGCGTCGACGATCGAAGAGTCGAGAAACGTCCTTCGACCGAAGATCGAGGCCTCACGAAGCCCGACGCTCAAAGCGATGGCGTTTGCCCTTTCACCACATTCACCGAACGGGCTTCGGGCGCTGACGAAGCCGCCTACCGCGATCTTTAGCTCGCTCTTCTCAATCCGAGACCAACATGACCAAACATGTCGCCGTGCTGATGGGCGGGCTCTCCGCCGAACGCGAAATCTCTCTGCGCTCGGGCGAAGCCTGCGCAAAAGCCTTAGAAGAACAGGGATTTACGGTGACGCGCGTCGACGCCGGACATGACGTGGCGAATGTCCTGGCGGCGCTCAAGCCCGACGTCGCCTTCAACGCGCTCCATGGCAAGTTTGGCGAGGATGGCTGCATTCAGGGCGTGCTGGAGCTGCTGCGCATCCCCTATACGCATTCCGGCGTGCTCGCGTCTTCAGTGGCGATGAAAAAGGACGTGGCCAAGACTGTCATGGCGGCCGCCGGCGTTCCGGTTCCGAAGGGACGCGTGCTGCACAGGCTGGAGGCCGCCAAGGCGCATGCGCTGCCGCTTCCCTATGTGCTCAAGCCCATATCGGAAGGCTCATCCTTTGGCGTCTTCATCGTCAATGAGGGGCAGGAGCATCCGCCGCAGGAATTATGGCGTGAGGATTGGACTCATGGCGACATGATGCTGGCCGAGCAGTTCATCGCCGGGCGTGAACTCACCTGCGCCGTCATGAACGACCAGGCTCTTGACGTGATCGAAATACTCGCCGCCGACGGCGGCTGGTACGACTATCACGCCAAATACGCCAAAGGCGGTTCGAAACACGTCCTTCCGGCGAATCTTAAACAGAATATTTACCAAGAGGTCCAACATTTGGCCCTTGAGGCTCATCGAGCTCTCGGCTGTCGCGGCGTGAGCCGCGCGGACTTCCGATACGACGACCGCCCCGGAGGTACGGGCGAGTTCGTCGTATTGGAGGTGAACACCCAGCCGGGAATGACGGAGACCTCGCTCGTGCCAGAAATGGCGGCATACGCAGGTTTTTCGTTCGGCGAGCTGGTCAAATGGATGGTGGAAGACGCGTCCTACGATCGTTGAAGGAGTCGTTTACGGCTCGGCATTCGCTCGTCCCGATCGGTTCCACAGAAGCCTCTTACGCCTTCGCGACCGCGGCGGCCGTTACGTCCGTCCCGCCGGCGACCGCCGCCGCTCCCGCCACGGCGGTCCCGCCGCGCGCGCCGGCGCGCAAAAACCGCAGCAAGAGCCTTCTGTCGCGCTTGGCGCTCCTCGGCCGTCCCGGCGTCGGCACGCTGGCGATTTTTGCGCTGTTTGGCCTCGTCGGCGCGGCGGGCTCTGTCGAGAACGGCGGCTACGCCGCTCTCGTCGAAAGCGAAGGCGAACTTTACGACATCGTGGCGCGCGCCGCGGGCTTTCCGATTTCGGCGGTCACCATCACCGGCCAGTCGCGTTTGCGCGAACGCGAGTTGCTCGAGGCGGCAGGCGTCGGGCCGCGAAATTCCTTGCCCTTTCTCAATGCGACAGCGGTGCGCGAGCGGCTGATGCAAGTCCCCCTCGTGAAGTCGGCGCGAGTCGTGAAGTTTTACCCCAATCGACTGGTCATCGCGATCGAAGAGCGGCAGCCAAGCGCGCTCTGGCAACGCGACGGACGCGTGGCCGTGATTTCCGACGACGGCGTGCCGATCGACGAATTGCGTGATCAGCGCTATCTCGGCCTGCCTTTCGTCGTTGGCGAGGGCGCGCAGAAGCGCTTGCTCGAATTCCACATGCTGATGGCGAGGGCCGGCGATCTCGCGCATCGAGTCAAGGCTGGCGTGCTCGTCGCCGGCCGTCGCTGGAACCTCGACATGACCAATGGCGTCACCGTGAAGCTGCCGGAGCTGAATCCGTTCGGCGCGCTGGACACGCTGACGCGCCTGCAGCGAGAGGCGCGGATTCTCGACAAGGACGTGATGTCGATCGACTTACGCATTCCCGAACGGATCAGCGTTCGGCTCACGGAAGAAGCGGCTGCGGCGCGCGAAGCGCAGCTCGCGCCGCACAAGTCGTCCAAGCGTGGTGGTTAGCAGCATGATCTCGCCCATCGTCCCGCCACGAATGAAGCCGCTGTCGCCGCGTCGCTCGGCGACTTTCGTCGCGCTTGACGTCGGCTCCTCGAAAATCGCCTGTCTCATCGCGCGGTTATCGCCGCTTGGCGCGGTTGCGCCCGGCGACTGGCGCACCCATCGCGTTCGCGTCGTCGGCATCGGCCACCAGCGCTCTCTCGGCGTGAAGAATGGCCTCGTCGTGGACATGGACGCCGCCGACGCCGCCATCCGACAGACTGTCGACGCCGCCGAGCGCATGTCCGGCATTCAGGCGGACCGCGTCATCGTCACCGCCGCCGGCGGAAGATTGTCGTCGCGGCATTTTCAGGCGAAGCGCGTCATCGGCGGCCGGGAGGTCGCCGAACACGACATCCATCGCGTTCTCGAGGCTTCGGCGGCGCATCACCTCAATCGCGGCCGCATCGCGGTGCATTCGCTGCCGATGGGCTTTTCGCTCGATGGCGTGTCGGGAATCCGCGAACCCAAGAACATGATCGGCGAGGAGCTCGGAGTCGATCTGCATGTCGCGACCTGCGATCAGGCGGCGGCCCGCAATCTGATTCTCGCTGTAGAGCGCACGCATCTCAGCGTCGAGGCCATGGCCGCCGCGCCCTATGTCGCTGGTCTCTCGACGCTCGAACCTGACGAGGCCGAGATGGGCGTCGTTGTCGTCGATATGGGCGCCGGGTCGACGTCGGTCGCTGTCTTCGAAAGGGGCGAGATGATTCATCTCGACGCCGTCGCGCTTGGCGGCGGCCACGTCACGATGGACATCGCGCGCGGCCTCGACGCGCGACTCTCGGACGCCGAGCGGCTGAAGACCTTTCACGGCTCGGCGATCGCTTCCACTTCCGACGAGCGCGAAACCATCTCCTTCGATCACGTCGGCGAGAACGATCACAAGGCGCATGCGCCAAAATCGCATCTCGTGCGCATCATCCGCCCGCGCGTCGAGGAAACGCTCGAATTTCTGCGCGACCGTCTGGCCAAGGCCGGCCATCCGAGCGGTCCCGGCCGCCGCATCGTCCTGACCGGCGGCGCCAGCCAGCTCACGGGCGTCGCCGAAGCGGCGCGCCGCATTCTTGGAGGACAGGTTCGGGTCGGTCGTCCGATCGGCGTCGAAGGCCTGCCCGAGTCCGCGAAGAGCCCCGCCTTCGCCGCCGCCGCCGGACTGCTCGTCTATCCGCAGGTCGCCGGCCATGAATATTTCGAGCCGCGACGGATCGAGCGCGCGGCGACCGGAACCGACGGATACATTTCGCGCGTAGGGAGATGGTTAAGAGAAAGCTTCTAGTGTCGCGTGCGAGTGATTCTTTCGATCCGGCGCTGTTCGACAGCGAAGCGCCGAGAATGATTGCCGAGGACGACGCGTTCGGCGACCGGGCGTCCAATGGCGAAGGACAACGGGCGCCGAGTCGTGAACGCAATGGTGAGAGGCCTGGCAAATGACGATCAACCTTAAAGCTCCCGAACTTCGGGAATTGAAGCCCCGCATCATGGTTTGTGGCGTCGGCGGGGGCGGCTGCAACGCCGTCAACAACATGATTTCCTCCGGCCTGTCTGGCGTCGATTTCCTTGTCGCCAATACTGACGCCCAGGCGCTTGCCTCGTCGGCGGCCGAGCGAATCATTCAGATGGGCCTGCAGGTGACGGAAGGCCTCGGCGCCGGCGCTCAGCCCGAGGTCGGCCGGGCGGCCGCTGAAGAAGCGCGCGAAGAAATCCGCGAGCATCTGACCGGCGCGCATATGTGCTTCGTCACCGCCGGCATGGGCGGCGGCACCGGCACCGGCGCCGCTCCGGTGATCGCGCAGATCGCGCGCGAAATGGGCATTCTCACCGTCGGCGTCGTGACCAAGCCGTTCCATTTCGAAGGCCAGCGTCGCCTGCGCATCGCGGAATCGGGCATTTCCGAACTGCAGAAATGCGTCGATACGCTGATCGTCATCCCGAATCAGAATCTCTTCCGCATCGCGACGGAAAAGACGACCTTCGCCGACGCCTTCGCCATGGCCGATCAGGTTCTCTATTCGGGAGTCGCGTCGGTCACTGACCTGATGGTCAAGGAAGGGCTCATCAATCTCGATTTCGCCGATGTCCGCTCGATCATGCGCGGCATGGGCAAGGCGATGATGGGCACCGGCGAGGCCACGGGCGAAAATCGCGCCAATCTCGCGGCGGAAGCGGCGATCGCCAATCCGCTGCTTGACGAAGTGTCGATGAAGGGCGCCCGCGGTCTGCTGATCTCGATCACCGGCGGCCATGATCTGACGCTCTACGAGGTCGATGAAGCGGCGAGCCGGATTCGCCAGGAGGTCGACGAGGACGCCAACATCATTCTCGGCGCGACATTCGATTCGACGCTCGAGGGCGTGGTCCGGGTCTCCGTCGTCGCGACCGGCATCGATCTCGCTGCGATTACGGCGGACGATCCGATGAGCGAATCGCGCCTCGCCGAGGCCGCGGAGCGTCTGCGCGCGCAATTGCAGCAGGCGCGCGCCCAACAGCCCGCGCCGGCCATCCAGCCGGCGCCGCTCGTGCGGCATTCGGAGGAACAGTTGGCCGCGGCGAACTATTACGCCGAGCAGGCGCCCGCCCATGGCGTCTACCTCGAGCCGGCGCCGCCTCGCCTCGCCTATGGCGAACCGCAGTACGACGCCGAGGGCCACGAAGCGCCGGTCAGCGCCTATGTGCCGCCGGCGCCGGAGCAGCCGCGCGCGCCTCGCATGCCTCAGATCGAGGATTTTCCCCAGCCGATCCAGGACCAGTTGCGCCAGCAAATGGGCGGCGGCGATCATCGCCGCAAATCGCTCTTCGAGCGTCTGGCCTCCTTCGGCGCGAGCCGTCAGGAAGACGCCCATTACAGCGCCCCGGCGGCGCCTGCGCCTCGTCCGCACGGGGGCCAGCCTTCGGCGACGCACGCCGAATATGGCAAGCGTCCGGCCGTTCCGGCGGGGCAGGGGGGACATGCGGCGCTCGATCCGCATGGCCGTCGCGCCCTGCAGCCGCGGCCGTCAGAGGAGGATCATCTGGAAATCCCAGCCTTCCTGCGCCGACAGGCCAACCACTGAGCTTCGCGACAAGCTGAAAAGGCCCGCCTAGCGCGGGCCTTTTCTTTTGGGGCGTCCTGCCTTGTAACAAACTGTAAGAAACTGTGACTCGAGCGCCGGCGGTCGGATTTGCTATCTTTTGTCCGGGCTTTAGAGCGCGCGGCGAAAAAGTGGAACCCGGTTTTTCGCGCAAAGCGCGCTCTAAGCTTTTGGAATCGATCACGTCATCTGCATTTGGGCGGTTCCGCCCAAATGCAGCGTGATCTGGGGAGGGTTGCGCCATTCGCTCGGATTTACGCCGACATGCGCCGCGCGCGCGGCGCGCTGCGCCTGCTCTGAAGGCCGCCGCGCGGTCGATTCAGCAGACCATCGGCCGCAGCGTGACGCTCGTTGGACAAGGCGTTCACGGCGGTCGTCGGGCCAGCGTGACGATCGCTCCGGCTGGCGCCGACGCTGGCGTCGTCTTCAATGTCGGCAGCGCCGAGATCGAATCGCATTGGTCGCGCGTCGACGCATCGAAATTGCGCACGCGACTCGCATGCGGCGGCGCCAGCGTCTCGACAGTGGAACATCTGATGGCCGCGCTGGCGGCGCTTCGTATCGACAATGCGCTTGTGTTGCTCGACGGCGACGAGGTTCCGGCGATGGACGGTTCGGCCCGGGACTTCGTCTCGGCGATCGACGAGGCCGGCCTCGTAACGCTCGCAGCGCCGCGACGCTGCTGGCGCGTCGTGAAATCCACGCGGGTCACCGACGGCGCCGGCTGGGCGGAGCTGCGTCCCGCGGAAGCAGGCCTTCATCTCGATGTGGAAATCGCTTTCCCGGGCCCGGTCGGCCGGCAGCGGCTGTCGCTCGACCTCACGCCGGAAAATTTCCGGCGGGAATTGGCCGACGCCCGCAGTTTCGGCTTTCTCAACGACGCGGAGCGGCTCTGGCGCGAGAGTCTGGCGCTCGGCGCCAATCTCGACAACACGCTTGTCTTTGACGAGCGCGGGCCGATCAATCCGCAGGGATTGCGATTCGCCGATGAATGCGTCCGCCACAAGACGCTCGACGTGATCGGCGATCTGGCGTTGGCGGGAGCGCCGATCATCGGCGCGTTCCGATCCTATCGCGGCGGCCACGCCCTCAACATCGCGCTGCTCGAAGCCGCGGCGCGCGACGGGGCCCTGACGCCTGAGTTCGAGCGCGCGCCCAAGGAAAACGCCACGGATGCGGGGCGAAGCCTCTCGCCATAATCTCGCCAGATGAAGGTTCTTTTTTCAGACGACCGCAAAGGCGGCGCGAACCGCCGCGCCTTTGGCGCAGGGCAGGGGCGTCCTGCGGCGATTTGATTGATCGAGGTTGGAAGGCGTCGGGACGCGCGGGCGTCCCGCAGCGTCGCAACGGGGCAACAAATGTCGATTTTCGCTCGTTCATTCAGTGTGTTGGCTTTGGCTTCGGCCTTGTCGATCGGCGCGGCGCCGGCGCGCGCCGATCTCATGGACTCGATCACCAGCGGTTTCGGCCTCTTCGGCGGCGGCGGGACGAAATATAAAACCGAAATCACGCCGGACATTCCGGCCGACGATCTCTACAACGCCGGCTTGGCCCGGCTGAAGGCGAGGGATTACGCGGGCGCGGCCAAAAAATTCGGCGAACTGGAGAAGCAGCATCCATCATCGGATTGGGCGCGCAAAGGCCTTCTGATGATCACTTTCGCGCAATTCGAAGAGCCCAAATATGACGACGCCGTGCAGTCGGCGCAGCGCTACATCGGCCTTTATCCGAATTCGCCCGATACGCCCTACGTCTATTATCTCGCCGGCATGTCCTTCTATAATCAGGTGCCCGACGTGATGCGCGACCAGCAGTCGGCCGAGAAGGCGCTGGACGTTTTCACTCAGCTCATCCAGAAATTCCCGAAATCCGAATATGTGAACGACGCCCGATACAAGATTCAGGTGACGCGCGACCAGCTCGCCGCCAAGGAAATGAGCGTCGGCCGCTTCTACCTCATTCGCAAGAATTACCCTGCGGCGATCAATCGCTTTCACGACGTGCTCGGCAAATATCAGATGACGCGCCACACCGAAGAGGCGCTCTATCGCCTCACCGAGGCCTATCTCGCCATGGGCGTCACCAATGAGGCGCAGACCGCCGCCGCGATCCTCGGGCATAATTACCCCGACTCGCAATGGTATAAGGACGCCCACGCTCTGCTGAAGAGCGACGGGCTGGAGCCGCATGAACACACCGATTCCTGGCTCTCCAAGGTCGGCAAGACGCTGCACGCGATTTAGCTGTCGCGACTCGCAAAACACGCTTCCATAAAAGCGCCGCCATGCGCCAGGGCGCGCCGGCCCTCTTCAAGCCACGCATTCCATAGGGGCCACGCGTGAACCATGCGCGGCCAAATCTCCAATGTGACAGAGACGTCGGCCGCGCCGGCCGCCGCGGCGAGGCGCGTCGAATCGGCGAGTAGCGTTTCGTTTGACCCAATTTGGATGAGGAGCGGCGGCAAACCGCTGAGATCGCCGAAAAGCGGCGAAACGCGCGGATCGCGGCGATCGATCCCAGCCGGGACGTATGCCTGCGCCAGCTCTTCGAGATAGGGCCTGTGCAGCAGGGGGTCGACGCCATCCTTGGTCGTCAGCGTTTCGCCGGAGAGCGTAAGGTCGGTCCAGGGCGACGCGAGCCAGGCGCAGGCGGGAAGCGCCTCCTTAAGATCGCGCAGGCGCATGAGCAGGGCGAGCGTCAGTCCGCCGCCGGCGCTGTCGCCGCCGACTGCGATTCGATCGGCGTCAAATCCCCGTTCGCGAAGAAACCGCCACGCCTTGAACGCATCGTCATAGGCTGCGGGAAACGGGTGTTCCGGCGCGAGCCTGAAGTCGACGGCCAGCGCGCTTGCGCCCGCGGCGCGTCCCGCCTCGCTCGCCATCCGGCGATGGCTGAGAATCGAGCCCGAGCAATAGCCGCCGCCGTGAAAGAAGAGGAGCGCGCGCGAAGCGTCGCTCTTCGGCGCGCGCGACCATTCGGCGGACATGCCGTCGATCGAAATTTCTTCAAACGAAATATCCGGCGCCGCCGGCCAGACGGCGCCGACTTCCTCGATGCGGGCACGTCGCGCCGGCCAGCCGACCGGCCTCGGCTTCGCACTCAGCATGGCCCGGATGTCGTCAATGCCGAGATCGGCCAATAAAATCTCCATTTGGAAAAACCCGCCCGCGACTATAATCCCGGCGCGTTCCTGCGTCGCGGCGGCGGAGTCGCCGCGTCTCGCGCCGGTACGCTTAAGCAGGGCCGCATGCTGGTTCGTCTCTCCATCCGCGACATCGTGCTGATCGACGCGCTCGACCTCGACTTTGCGCCGGGTCTGACGACGCTCACCGGCGAGACCGGCGCGGGAAAGTCGATCCTGCTCGACGCTTTCGTGCTGGCGCTCGGCGGTCGCGGCGACGCCTCGCTGGTGCGCGCCGGCTGCGAACAGGGACAGGTGACGGCGGTCTTCGATCTCGCGCCCGATCATCCCGCGCATCTCGCGGCGCGCGAATTCGGCCTCGCCAGCGCTGACGAGCTGGTGCTACGGCGCGTGCAGTCGACGGACGGCCGCACCCGCGCCTTCGTCAATGATCAGCCGGCTACGGCGCAGGCGCTGCGCGCCATCGGGCGCGAACTCGTCGAGATTCACTGTCAGCATGACGAGCGCGCGCTCGTTGACCCAAGCGCCCATCGCGCACTTGTCGACGCGCATGGCGGCCTTGCTGCGCAAGCCAATGACGTTCGCGCGCGTTATGGCGCCTGGCAGGCGGCGCGTCGCGCGCTTGCGGAAGAAGAGGCGCGAATCGCCAAGGCGCGCGCCGAGGCCGACTATCTGCGCCACGCCCATGCCGAGTTGTCGGAACTCGCGCCGCAGGTAGGCGAGGAAGAGGCGCTCGCCGAGCGGCGCCTCTTCATGCAGCGGGCCGAAAAAGTCGCCGCCGACATTTCTGACGCGCTCTCGGCCTTCTCCAATGACGGATCGCCGGCGCGTGAAATCGCTCAGGCGGCGCGGCGGCTCGAGCGGCGCCTGACTCAGGCGCCGCAACTCTTGGATGCGTCGGCGCGCGCGCTGACGCAGGCGGTCGATTCGCTCGGCCTTGCCGAAGAGGCGCTCGAGCGGGCGCTTGCCGATACGAAATTTGATCCGGCGGAATTGGAGCGCGTCGAGGAGCGCCTCTTCGCGCTGCGCGGCGTCGCCCGCAAACATCAGGTCGCGGTTGCCGACCTTGCCAAGCTCGCGGAGAAATTCGCCGACGATCTTGCGGCGCTTGACGCGAGTGAAGCGCGGCTCGTCGCGCTGGCGCGCGCGCTCGCAGACGCCAAGCGGTGTTTCGACGAAGCCGCCTCAGCGCTGTCGTTCGCGCGCCAGAAGGCGGCGCAAAGGCTTGATGCGCTGGTCGACGGTGAATTGAAGCCGCTGCGGCTGGAGGGCGCGCATTTTTCGACGCAGGTGACGAGCGACCCTGAGTCTGCCGGGCCGGAAGGAATCGATCGCGTCGAATTCTGGGTGCAGACCAATCCCGGATCGCGCCCCGGTCCGCTGACCAAGGTCGCCTCGGGCGGCGAACTAGCGCGCTTCATGCTGGCGTTGAAGGTCGTGCTTGCCGATCGCGGCTCGGCGCCGACGCTCGTCTTCGACGAAATCGACACAGGCGTTGGCGGCGCGGTCGCCGACGCCATCGGCCAGCGGCTGGGGCGTCTCGCCAAACGCGCCCAGGTGCTCGCCGTCACTCACGCGCCCCAGGTCGCCGCCCGCGCCGGCCAGCATCTGCGGATCAGCAAGGGCGCGCCGGCGAAACCCGGCAAGGAGAAGCGTGTCGCGACCAGCGTCGCGGTGCTGGCGGCGGGCGAGCGGCGCGAGGAAATCGCCCGCATGCTGTCAGGCGCCGCGATCACCGAAGAAGCCCGCGCCGCCGCCGCGCGGTTGCTGGAAGGGGCGGGGTAGAACAAGCGCCCGCATTTTCGTTCGCATCTTAGTCTGCATTCCGCCTTTGGCGGGTCCCTTCGCAATTGCCGAAGATCTGCGCGCCTCAACGGCTCGGTTCATGGGATCGTCATTGCTTCCTCATGGAGCCGGAGAGAAGAGACGCCGAATCGACAGTTGCAACAGATTCGCCCATGCATGCGCCATGTTCGGCGATTTGCGATCTTCCTCCAGCGGCTGAGTGAGCTGGACCTCTATATGATGGCGGGCGCTCGCTTGATACGCGCTTGCCCCTACCGGCAATTCAAGCTCGCGTGAGATATTCGACATGGGTTCGCTCTTAACTACCGGAGTCGCCTCGGATGCAAGTCTGCTCGGCGGCTTACTCTTGAAAACAAAGCGTCGACGAGCCTCGTGGTAAGCGGGATCGAGTCCAAAGAAGTTCTCCCGCATCCTGTCGAGTTCTTCGGCGCGATACGCCGCCAAGGGCTTGACCAATTCGGCGTCCAATCGGCGGTGGAGTTTCTCCACAATGGTCGACCTGTATTGAGGTTCATGCGCGAGCCTCTTGGCGCGAAGCCTCAGTTCTTGTTCAAACGTCTCGACATCTTTTCCAAAGACGTCATCGAGAAAGCCGATCTCGCGAGCTTTCTGCGCGCCCAGGGGCTGGCATCCTCGCGTAAGTTCGAGCGCTTTTGCCTGTCCCACGCGTTTTGGAAGCAAATAGGTCCAATACTCTGAACCATAGAGTTCCCCCATGCCGCGGTAGTGAGGATTCAGAACAACATTGGGGCGCGCAAAAACCTGATCGGCTGCTAACGCAAGAATTGCTCCGCCAGCGCCGGCGTTGCCACGCATTCCCGCGATCACGACATGCGACATGGTGTTGATGATTTCATGCACCAAATCATCCATGGCGTTTATGTTCCGCCAGGACTCTTCGGCGGGGTCAGCGCTGGCTTCGATCACGTTCAGATGGATTCCGTTCGACCAGAAGTCGCGGCCGCCGAGCAGGACGATGACTCTGGTGGGACGTGAGCGAGCATAGAGGAATGCCTCGCGAAGCCGCTGGCACTGTGTCGTGCTCATCGCGCCGTTATAGAAATCGAACGAAAGATGGCCGACCTGCTCCTCTTCGCTATAGACGATTTCTCTGAACGTGCGATGATCGACCGGCGCATCGATCGGCAGCGGCTTTTCGGGCACGCTACGAAGCAAAGGGCCCAATATATGGGTTGCCGGCAGTTTTACGCCAGCGACGGCGCAGAGATCTTCGGCGCATAGTCCGCAGCCAGCCCCTCTCTGAGCGATGCTGCAGATTTCCCTATGTCCGTTCGGGTCGTTTTTGGCCTTCAAATGGGAAATCCACACAGCGCCATCAATGGCGCCGACGCAGATCGCGCCATCGCGCCGCGCAAGGATTTGACCGGGCGATCCTCTAAGGCGATCCTCTTCATGTGCGCCATAAAGGAAGCATTCCATGCCGAGCAGCGTGCTCAGGATGCCGGGCGCACTGTCGGCCGCGCGCACTTTCCTTACAATTGTGGCGGTCGTGTCCCGCGTCCAATCAATGGCGCGGTCGGATTGCTTCATCGGTGGGCGTAGACAGCCTCGCGCGTATGACATGGCCTCGGCGAGCGACTGCGGCTGCCAACATCCCGATTGAAGTTGGCCCGTCTCGATACGCTCGATCGCTTCTAGCGCGCCAGACAAGGCGGCGTCGGTGACCGAGCCGCGATAAAGGCTGCTCTTCGTTGGCGGATCGCCGTCGAGAGCGAATTCGTAAGACGCCCAAATCGGGCCCGCGTCGAAATCCTCAGCGGCCTCGAGAATGGTGACGCCCCATGCTCTTTCATCGTTGCTGATGGCCCAATCCAGCGACGATGGTCCTCGATCTCCTTTGACGCCCGGATGCACAATCAGACATCTTGTGCGGGTGTAAACCTCGATCGGAATCGCGATCTTCAACATAGGCGCGATAATCAGATCCGGAGCGTGCCGCTCGGCGGCTTCGATCATGTCCGCGCCATCGGCGACAACGCTGACCTGAATTTCGTGCCCGCGATCGGCAAGTTCGACGAAGAGCCGCTGGCTGAGGCTATTATGAGCTGAGGTCAAAAAGAGTATGTGCACGGGATCCTCCCATGTTCTGGTTGGTTCAGGCTGAATGAAACGAGCTGCGCCTGATCGGCGCTTTCAGCTGGATCAGGCGTCTAGCGTCGACCGGAAGCGCGCCCGATACTCGGCTGGACTAGCGTCGAATAGGCGCTGAAAGGTGCGCCGCATGCGCTCGGCGTTTCCAAATCCACATTCCATAGCAATCACCTCGATCGATGAATTCGTGTGCTCGAGCTTGGAGCGCGCAGCATCAGCGCGCGCTCGTTCGGCGAATTCGGCTGGCGTCTGACCAGTCTCATTGCGGAACAAGCGCGAGAAACTGCGCTCGCTCATCGCCATGCGGTCAGCCAGAGCGGGAACGCTCAGGTCCGCCTCGGGATGCGCCAGCATCCATGTCTGAAGTTCGCTGACGTCCGCTCGTAAAGGCTTCTCCCATACGCTCGTATGGCCCCTGAACTGTGATTGACCGCCCGGTCGCCTCGGAAATACGAGCAGCGCGCGCGCGACGCCTAGCATCGCTTCCCTACCCAGATCCTCCTCCACCAGAGCGAGGGCGAGGTCGATGCCGGCTGTAATCCCCCCTGAAGTGTAGACATTCCCATCGCGGATAAAGATGCGGCTCGAGTCGACTTCGATTGACGGATACGACTTCGCGAGTTGGTCGGCATAAACCCAGTGCGTTGTCGCGCGTCTACGATCTAGGAGGCCCGCTTCGGCGAGAACTACCGCGCCAGTGCAAATCGATACGATCCGCCGAGTCCTGGGAGCAATTGACCGCACCCAATCGATCAGTATGGAGTCTTTGATGGCCGCTTCGCAGCCACTCCCGCCAACCACGACCAAAGTGTCCAAACCCTCAACCATCTCGCTGTAGCTGTGGGAGGCGATGATCTGAAGTCCGGACATCGTGGGGACAGGCCCCGCCTCTTGAGCGATCACGACGGAGTGGTAGGTCGGCGGCTTTCTTAGCACGCTCAACATAAGGTTGGCCCAATAGAACGTTTCGAACGGACCTGAAAGATCAAGGCTTTGGCAATCCGGGTAGACCAAAAACCCGACCCGACGGAAATGGGCGCTTTCCTGGCACAGCGCGTCTGAGCAATGCTTTTCCATCTCGCAATTTTCCTGCGTCATGAATTTCGTCACAAGGACAAATTTCCCACCTTTTCGGCCAAGCGTTGGGCTTCAACGAGCGGTGAGAGTCGAATCAAGCCATTTGTGAGCCGCTCGGCGGGTCGACTGCCACGGGTCGCTCACCGAAATTCATGTATGGATGCCCCCGCTCGTGCAAGCTGTTTTCGAATGGTTGGGTCGCGTGATCGGGTGCGGTCATGTATCAGGCCTTCATGTGCGGCCCATAGCGACCGCTGGCCGGTATGGAGATG
>NZ_JBFWVN010000038.1:0-36425 GCF_050246715.1 Methylocystis sp. | reverse complement strand
CCACGTCCGACGCCCCGCACCAACACCATCATTCGCAGCCGCCATCTGGTGTCCACCTCTTCGATGGTGGACACCTAATCAACTCCACATGCAGAGCGGTAGGCGGTCGTCCGATCACGCTTACGCTGAATATCCGGACCGATGTCGAGCAGCGTTTCGAAATGCGGCGCGTCGGCGGCCTCGCCGCCGGTCAGATCGAAAGCGATGATGTCGCCCGATGCGTCCGATTTGGCGTGGATTTTCGTGGTGAAGCCGCCGCGCGAACATCCGAGCGCCTGCGCTTCTTGCCCCCTTTATGGATGGCCCCGGCGGCCGATACATGCGCGCGCACGATGGTTGAATCGAACATCTGGATCAGATGCGCCGACGAACTCATCGAGGCGAGCGTGTCGAAGAGGGCCTCGAATACGCCGGCTTTGCTCAAGCGGTCGAACCGTTTCCATACGCTGTTCCAGTGTCCGAACCGCTCCGGCAACGCGCGCCATCTTACGTTTTCGACCGTGAAGAAATGAAGCGCTTCGAGGAAGCGGCGATCGTCTTCGGCCTTGCGTCCGCGACGCGGAAGGCAGGCCCGAAACACCGCGAGCGTATGCGCCCAGTCTTCCTCGTTCATCCGCGTCGACATGGCTTCTGGTCTCCGACTCAGTCGGAGTCCTATGAATCATGCCCGATTCCGCCTGGGAATCCCCAAGCTGTCTTCAATCGCCAATTCGTCCACACGGCCTAAGTTCTATAAATCAACAAATTATACCACACTTCGATCAGAGCCACGCAGCCTATTCAGAGCTAAAACGCCGTTCTCAAAATCCTGATTTACTTGCAGAATTTGCTTTTAATTTAAGCAAATACAATCAGATGACTACACTGTGCCCAAGTTTTCCGTTTTTCAGAAAAAGCATGATTGATGAGTTACCATTCTTGATAGAGAAGAACCCCGACCTTGTTCTCGAACATGAGCGCCTACAGTCATATTATGAACTATTTTCATCTACGATTAGCGAGAGGAATAATAATATAAATACGACGCTGCGACTTGCAACAGTAAGTAAATTAACATTTTTACAGCTTGACATGGCGATTTCGTTACAAGTTAACGTGTCGTTAGTTGAGTGCGTGTATTCATATTACCTTCTTGGTGTCAGTATTAAGATTGTTAGAGCTCTTGAGAAAGTAGGGACTACCTATGTCGGTAAGGTTGATCCCAAGAAAATTAAGCCAAAGAAAGCAGGTGAATTGCCTGCTGTCATGGAAGCTTTGGAACAACTAAAAATGCGAATCCCCGCTGAAATTTTGGGGATGGCCAATCCTCCTCCTGCGGCACAAGCGTAATGCCAAAAGCGCGCACCGCCAGCACAGGAATATGATCACCCGTCGTGGGTTCCATAATGAGCGTTGCGCGCCTTTGATATAGGTTGGAGCTTCCGCAGTCAGCGGATCACCGGCCCCGCTCGCTCTCAAGCAGTTGCAGCGCGGTCGCCCATGGACAGAAACATCCGCCGCGCTTCGTCGGGAATTGGAGCGAATCCATTTGCCGCGTAAAAGGCGCTCGCGCGTTCGTCCTTTGCGTCGACGATGAGCGCATAAGCGCCGATGCGAAAGCTCTCAGTGCGGATGATGGCGTCGGCGATGAGAGCGCGGCCAATACCTAGCCCTTGGCGTTTCGTTGCGACAGCCAGCCGGCCGATCAGCATGGCCGGCAGCACGGGATAGCGCGGCAGTTTTTTCGCAGCCGCCGGCGGCAGCAGATTGAGCGGCACGCTCGTCGCCGCGAGCGTGTAGAAGGCGGCGATTTCATCGGCGTCATCAAGCATGATGAAACAGCCGGCGACGCGCCGCTTGATGTCTTGAAAGGCGAATTCCCGAAGATAGCGGTCAAGCGCCTCGACGCCGCAGCGAAAGCCATTGCGGTCGTGATCGCGGCTGAGGACGGCCGTGACATATGACGTCAACGAACCTCGCGAACGAGGCGGCGGTGACTGGCGAAGGCGCGTTTCAATCCTTCTGACGGCGCCGGCGGATTCAGGATCGCTTCGGCGAAAGCTTTTTGACCCGCGACCGAAAGGCGGATGATGTCACTTTCCTCGATGGCGCGGTGCGCGGCTTCCTGAGCGGCGCTCACGACAAAGTCGCTGACGCTCCGCCCCTGAATTTCAGCGGCGCGCTTTACGAGGGCGAGCACATCTGGCGCGAGGCGCGCCTCGATGCGGGCCGTGCGGGCGGTTTCTTGAGGCATCGCGTCTGTCTCTCTTCGAGAAGGCTTTCTCAGAGCGATCGGGTGAAGGGCTTCCTCATCCTGAGGAGCGGGCGCAGCACGCGTCTCGAAGGACGAGGAAGCCCGCCTTCGCACAGTTTTCCTCACCCTCGTCCTTCGAGACGCCGCCTACGGCGGCTCCTCAGGATGAGGGTGAGGAAAACAATCCTTCACCCGATTGGTCTGAGGGCTTTCCCATCTTCATTGGACTTGTACGGGAATATACCGGACATAGCAAGGAGGCACGAATCTTCCGGCGCGGACCCAGGGCACCGAGCGCTCGGGTTAATTCCAGCTCACTTTCAGCCGTCATGGCCGGGCTTGTCCCGGCCATCCATGCCGGACAATCGCGAAATGTTTTGCGCAGCGGCGACGCGTCCGGCTCATATTTATACAAGTGCCGCGCGTCGTCGCGTGGATGGCCGCGACAAGCGCGGCCATGACGCGGCGAGAGGACGCCTCTACAAGCTGGGTTCGGACCCCTGTGCGCCGCCGCGCGGCGCTTGACACCTTGGCCGGCCGCATCGATGTTGCCGAACGAATTGTTCGGCAAATCGAACGCTTGGGAAGATCGCTTGTCCATCGTGTCAGACGCGCGGCCGGTCCAGGGCGGGGCCGCCGCGCCGAAAACCGTTGTTTTTGAGCCCGACCGCCCGCTCCTGACCGACGGGGGAGGCCGCATCGCGCCGCTCGCCATCGCCTATGAGACCTATGGCGCGCTGAACGCCGCGCGGACGAACGCCATTCTGCTCTGTCACGCGCTGACCGGCGATCAATATGCGGCGGGCGTCAATCCCGTCACCGGCAAGCCCGGCTGGTGGGAGGCGATGGTCGGCCCCGGCAAGCCTTTCGACACCGACCGCTATTTCCTCATCTGCTCGAATGTCGTCGGCGGCTGCTTGGGCACGACCGGCCCGTCCTCGATCAATCCGGCGACCGGCAAGCCCTTTGGGCTCGACTTTCCCGTCGTCACTATCCGCGACATGGCGCGGGCGCAGGCGATGCTGATCGACCATCTCGGCATCGAGACGCTGTTTTGCGTCGCCGGCGGGTCGATGGGCGGCATGCAGGTGCTGCAATGGGCGGCGAGCTATCCGGAGCGCGTGTTCTCGGCCATGCCGATCGCCACCGCCGCCAAACATTCGGCCCAGAACATCGCCTTTCACGAAGTTGGAAGACAGGCGGTGATGGCTGATCCCGACTGGCGCTTGGGCCGTTACCAGGAGCAGGGCGTGCGGCCCGAGAAGGGCCTCGCGGTGGCGCGCATGTCGGCGCATATCACCTATCTCTCGGAAGCGGCGCTGCAGCGTAAATTCGGCCGTAAGCTGCAGGACCGCAGCGCGCCGACCTTCTCCTTCGACGCCGATTTTCAGGTCGAGAATTATCTGCGCTATCAGGGCCTCGCCTTTGTCGAGCGCTTCGACGCCAATTCCTATCTCTTCGTCACCCGCGCCTGCGACTATTTCGATCTCGCCGCCGATTACGGCGGCTCATTGGCGATGGCGTTCAAAGACACGAAGACGCGCTTTTGCGTCGTCTCCTTCACGTCAGACTGGCTCTATCCGACGTCGGATTCGCGCGCCATCGTTCACGCGCTCAACGCCGGCGGCGCCTCGGTGTCCTTCGTCGAAATCGAATCCGACAAGGGACATGACGCCTTCCTGCTGCATGAGCCGATGTTCATCGCGACGACGCGCGGCTTTCTCGACTCGGCCGCCGCGGCGCGCGGCCTCGCGCCTCACGGAAATTCGCAATGAACTTCACGCCTGCGGGCGACGCGCCTGAGCGGCGCGTACATTCGCCCGACCATCCGCGTCTCGATCTCGCCGTCATCGCGGAGATGGTGGAGTCCGGCGCGCGGGTTCTTGACGTCGGCTGCGGCGACGGCTCTCTGTTGCAGCTTCTCGCGCAGAAGAAAGGCGTCGATGGCCGCGGCGTCGAACTCTCGCAACGCGGCGTCAACGAATGCGTCGCCAAGGGGTTGTCCGTCATTCAGGGCGACGCCGACACCGATCTCGCCGATTATCCTGACGACGGTTTCGATTATGTGATTCTCTCGCAGACGCTCCAGGCGACCAGGCGCCCGCGCGCGGCGCTCGCCAATATGTTGCGCATTGGTCGGCGCGCGATCGTTTCATTTCCGAATTTCGGCTATTGGCGGGTGCGCGTCCAACTCGGCCTGACTGGCCGAATGCCGGTGACCGGCCACCTTCTCTATCATTGGCACGACACGCCGAACATTCATCTTTGCACCATTCGCGATTTCGTCGAACTGGTCGGCGAACTCGGCGCGCACATCGAGCGCGGCGTGGCGTTGGATCGCGCCGGCGCGCCTATTCGCTTCAACGCCCCATGGTGGATATGGAATCTCTTCGGCGAACAGGCGGTTTTTCTACTGGAGCGTGGCGGTAAGAAGCCCTGACTCATGCGACGGTTTGTCCCGCGTCCGTCGCCTTTTCGAGTGTGACCGTTCGCGTTAGCTTTTCTGTCGGCGGCAACAGCGAACATGCGCAGGAAGAAGAAGCGGCGGCGCCTCCGCTTCGGTGCAACGTCATTTGTTGAATGACGCGCGCGATCTGCTGCGGTTCGGAAGGATGCGCAACCTTGACCATTGACGCCGCCCGCGCGGCGCAAAACTACGACGATCCCCGGCGAAAACGACGGGCCGGTTGGCGTGCGCCTCAGCCGGCAGGCGCGGACGATTTACGCAAGACGCCGTTCTTCGCGGACGTCGATGAAGTGACCTTGTCGCGCCTCGCGGCCGACGCCAAAATCGAGTCGCTGCACGACGGCGACGCGCTTTTCCGTCAGGGCGCCGGCGTCACGGCCGTCGCATTTGTCGTGAGCGGCCATGTGAAGCTGACGCGCATTGCGCAATCCGGAAGCCAAACGCTCATTGGCATTTGTTCGGATGGCGAATTGATCGGCGAAGCGCCCCTGGGGGCCGACGAGATCCACAGGGTCTTCGCGGAATCGATCGGCGCGACAAAAGTGCTCAAGCTCTCTGCGCAACGCTTTGCGCGGCTGCTCAAGGAATCGCCTTCGCTCTGCGCCGCGGCGATCCGGGACTACAAGGAGAGCGCCGCGCGTCTCATCGGCGAGATCGAGTCGCTCAAGAGCCAGAACGCCGATCAACGCCTCGCCCATTTCCTACTTTCGCTCTGCCCGCCGGGCGAGGACCGCTGCCGCTTCCGCCTGCCATATGACAAGCGCCTGATCGCCGCGCGTCTTGGCGTGAAGCAGGAAACGCTGTCGCGCGCCTTCGCCAAACTGCGCGCCCATGGCGTGCGCACCGAGACGCGCAATGTGCATGTCGAGAGCGTTTCGCATCTCGCGGATCAATGCGACCGACTGGGCGAGCGCGCCCGTTTGGCCCTTTAAGCGTCGTAACAGCGACAGGCCTTTCAAAACATTGAGATCGAGTGAGTTATCCGTCTTTGGACGGGTCTCTAAGGCCGCGATCGCGCGATCGGCTTGCCGCCTTTTTTTGAGGCGCGCGCATTCACGCTCAGGCAAATGGCGGGTAAGCTTGTCGCCGTCGACTGAACGCCTGCGCCGCACTTTCGTCGGGGGCTCATCGTTAATTGCGCAGATCTATTTATCGGAGGATTCGCCATGATCGCATATAAGACGGTTGGATTGGTTTTCTTCTCCGCACTCGCGCCGGCTGCGGCTGAAACGGGCGCGAGCAATGGTTCGAGCGCGCTGGCGCTTTCGGCGATCGTCGGCGAATTGTCGCCTCATACAAGCGTCGCCGACAAGAAGCTGCTCGCGGCCTATTTCGCCGGACGCGCTGAAGCGCCACACGCCAAGGGCCAGCGCGTCGCGGTGAAGGCTGACGCGATCGACTGTCGCGCCGGCAATGTCGACGTCACGTCCCACAGCTGCGAGCTGACTTTCGGGGCGAAGAAGATCGAATTGAGCGGCCGCAAGGCGAATGAACTCTATGCGACCATGATCGAGAATGGCGTCATGGCGGAAGGCGCCGCAGGCTCTTCTCACGCTTCAGTCACGGCGCTAGACTGCATCGTCGACGCCGACGAAGTTGCTGAAAAGGCCGGCGGCGGCGCGCGCTGCGCCTACACGCCCTGAGAGTCAGGCGCCCTTTTTTTCGGCGCGGCTTCGATCGAGAAGACGCGTTCAGCGATTGGAGTTCGAGATGGCTGCGTCGGGCGTGAGGGTCTTGGTATGCACATCCTGTCGCGCCGGCGAGGACGCCCACATGCGTCCGGGCGCGCTTCTTATGGACGCGCTGCGGGCGCGCCTGAACGAACGCAATCTCGATATCGCCGTCGAGTCCGTCGATTGCCTCGCGGTGTGCAAGCGCCCGGCGACGGTCGCCTTCGCCGGCGCCGGCAAATGGACCTATGTGATCGGCGATCTCGACGGAGTCGCCCATGTCGACGAATTGATCGACTCGGCGCAAAGCTTCGCGGCGACCGACAATGGAATCGTCGCCTGGCAGGACCGACCGCCCTGTTTCAGGAAGGGTGTGGTGTCGCGCGTCCCGCCGGCGTCATAGATCGCTATTTCGGACCGCTACTTCGCCCGCGCGCCCGCTCGATCGCCTCGGTGATCAGCGTCCGCGCGGCGGCGGCGTCGCCCCAGCCGGCGACCTTCGCCCATTTGCCGGGCTCGAGATCCTTGTAGTGCACGAAGAAATGCTCGATCCGACGCCAGGTCATCTCCTGAAGGTCGGTGTAATTCTCCACATCGACATAGCGTTGCGTTAGCCGCGCGGACGGCACGGCGACGATTTTTTCGTCGCCGCCGGCTTCGTCGGTCATGCGCAGCACGCCGATCGGCCGAACCGCGATGACCGCGCCTGGCGCCACCGGACGCGTGTTAGCGACGAGCACGTCGCAGGGATCGCCGTCGTCGGACAGCGTGTGCGGAATGAAGCCGTAATTGCCGGGATAGCGCATCGCCGTATAGAGGAAGCGATCGACGAAGAGCGTGCCCGAGGCCTTGTCCAGCTCATATTTGATCGGCTCGCCGCCAAGCGGCACTTCGACGATGACGTTGACTTCATGCGGCGGGTTGACGCCGATCGGTATCGCGTCGAGACGCATTCAAGGCTCCGATGAGAGGGAAGGCGCAGCGAGGAAATTTCGCCGGCGTGTTACGATTGTCGTAAAAGCTAAAGCGCTGCGCGCCTTGCGACGGCGTTCTTACCGTAAAACCGCCCTGCGATCACCGTTTAGCGCACCGGCGCGGAAACGAATCCAAAGGCGACGCGCGTTAGCATGTCGGCGCCGAACCGCTCCTCGGCGCGGCGGATCGTCTGGCCGCCGAGGCTGCGATAAAAGGCAAGCGCTTTCTCATTGTCGGCGAGCGCCCAGACGATGGTCGAGAGATAGCCGTGCTCGGCGAGTTCGCGGCGCGTGGCGTTGAACAGGCGCTTCCCGAAACCCAAGCCTTGCTGCTCGGGCGTCAAATAGATTTCGAAAATTTCGCCGGAATAGGGCATCGACGGCACGCGGTTTCGGCCATAGGTCGAATAGCCGACGATATCATCGTCAAAGTCGAGCACAAGCAGGCCGGTGCCGCGCACGATCGCCGAATGCCACCAATTGGGGCCGCGGCGGGCGATCATCCGTTCGAGCTCCGCTCCTGGGATCACGCCGCGATAGGCGGCGCGCCACGACGCGTCATGGACGCGCGTGATCTGCTCGGCGTCTCCGGGACGCGCGTGGCGGATGGAGAATGCGGTCTTGACCATGCTTTGAATGTTAGGTCCCGGACATTCGTTTCGGCAAGAGCCATGAGCGATTCGGATGCAAAAATTATCTGCTGGGCGAGCGGGTCATGCATTCGACGTAGACGCGATTTTCGCGAGATTTAAAAAAGCGGGACGCGGCGCTTGCGGCAAAGGTCCCTCTTGCGTTATCCTGCCAAAGGACTGCGGCCAAGCGCCGCCAGAATGGGAAGAGATCGTTGCCTTACGCAACCGCCTCTGCGAATGAAGTTGCGACGCCTTTGCGCGCGCGCGAATTCGCTTGCCCGCCTGCCCTGCCGCTTTTCGGCCTGCTGCTTCTTAGTCGCCCCTGAGCGCCCGATGGGCTCGCGCCCAGGCCTTCAGGGGACATGTCACGCAGTCGCCGACAACAGCCCCAGCGGGGGCGGCAAAGCAGGATTTCAAAACAAATGAGCCATAAGCAACATCCCGGCGCCGTCGCAGATAACGACGGGCGCGTCCTGATTTTCGACACCACCTTGCGCGACGGCGAGCAATCGCCCGGCGCTTCCATGACTCTCGAGGAAAAGCTCGAAGTCGCCGATCTCCTGGATCAACTGGGCGTCGATATTATCGAGGCCGGATTCCCGATCGCCAGTCCCGGCGATTTCGAGAGCGTCAGCGAAGTGGCGCGGCGGGTCAAACACGCCACCGTCGCCGGACTGGCGCGCGCTTCGGAGAAGGACATCGACCGCTGCGCCGAAGCGCTGCGGGAGGCGAAGCGTCCGCGCATCCACACCTTTATCTCCACCTCGCCCGTGCATATGAAATACAAGCTCCAGATGGAGCCCGAGCGCGTCTTGGAGATGGTGACCGCCTCAGTGACGCGCGCGCGCAATCATGTCGCCGACGTGGAATGGTCGGCGGAGGACGGCACCCGCACCGAGCTCGATTTTCTCTGCCGCTGCGTCGAGGCCGCGATCACGGCCGGCGCGACGACGATCAACATTCCCGACACCGTCGGCTACATCACGCCGGCGGAATATGAAGAGTTGTTCCGCACGGTGCGCGAACGGGTGCCCAATTCCGACAGGGCGATTTTCTCGGTGCATTGTCACGACGATCTCGGATTGGCGGTCGCCAATTCGCTCGCCGGCGTGCGCGGCGGCGCGCGGCAGGTCGAATGCACCATCAATGGCATCGGCGAGCGGGCGGGCAATGCGTCTCTCGAAGAAGTCGTCATGGCGATGAAGACGCGCGGCGACGCGCTGCCCTTCTACACCAACATCGACGCCAAACTGTTGACGCGCGCGTCGAAGCTGGTGTCGGCGGTTACGTCCTTTCCGGTGCAATACAACAAGGCGATCGTCGGGCGGAACGCTTTCGCGCATGAGAGCGGCATCCATCAGGACGGCATGCTCAAGAATGCGCATACTTACGAGATCATGACGCCCGAGAGCGTCGGCGTCTCCAAGACGTCGCTCGTCATGGGCAAGCATTCCGGCCGTCACGCCTTCCGCGAGAAGCTGAAGGAGCTCGGATACGATCTCGGCGAGAATGCGCTGGAGGACGCCTTCAACCGCTTCAAGGATTTGGCCGACCGCAAGAAATTCGTCTATGACGAAGATCTGGTCGCGCTGGTCGACGACGAGATCGTCAACGCCCATGATCACATCAAGGTCGAAGCCTTGATGGTGATGGCCGGCACGCATGGCCCGCAGTCGGCCGCCCTCACCCTCGACGTGGGCGGCCAGAAGCTGACGCATCAGGCGACCGGCAACGGCCCTGTCGACGCCATCTTCAACGCGATCAAGGCGCTCGCTCCGCA
Organism: Methylocystis sp.; assembly: GCF_050246715.1. NCBI lineage: Bacteria > Pseudomonadati > Pseudomonadota > Alphaproteobacteria > Hyphomicrobiales > Methylocystaceae > Methylocystis > Methylocystis sp. The sequence continues at coordinate 26,669 of NZ_JBFWVN010000038.1, read as the reverse complement.
TGACGCGACCCTCGAGCTGTTTCAGGTACATGCCGTCACTGAAGGCACCGACGCGCAGGCGGAGGTCTCGGTGCGCCTGAGCGAAAACGGCAAGTCGGTCACCGGCCGCGGCGCTGATCCTGACACGCTCGTCGCTTCGGCGCGCGCCTATGTGTCCGCGCTCAACCGGCTGATCGCAAAGCGCGCGCGCGGCAAGCCCGAAGCGATGCAGGCGATGTAGCGACAGGCAATGCCTTAAGGCTCCCGCCGGTCTTGCCGGCGGGAGCCTTCGCCTATCTGGCGGCGCATCGAAAAGCTGGCCCGACGAATCTCGGTCGAAGAGACTCCGGGCGGTGGGGCTACCTTCAAGATATCCTTGAAAAAATTGTAGAGCGCTTCACGCGTGACCGATCGCTGCGCGCGAGACTCGAGCGACGCGCCATCGACGGCTTGCGCCGCGCGCCTTGATGCTCGACCTTGCCTCGCGAGGAAAGTCGGGTTTATCTTCGATCTTGGGGGAGTATGCGCATTTTCGAATGGGCGCAGGACGAGCGCGCTTTCGCGCGGGGGGCTGGTAATGACAACTCCAATCGAGCGCATTGTTATTCGTCATCTGTCGGGCTCCAAAGCCAATCAGATTGAGCAACTGCCTGTCGGGGATGCGCGCGAGTTCACGATCGGCCGCGATCCTGCGTCGAAGATCGCCTTCGATCCGGTCGGCGACAGCGTCGTCAGCCGCAAGCATGCGGTCATCCGCATCGAAGGCGAAGACGACAAGCTTTTCTTCAAGCTTTCCGACTCCGGCAGCAGCAACGGCACTTTTCTCAATGGCGAGCGGGTGACCGGCGAGGTCGAACTGCTTCCCGAAGACACGATTGAACTCGGCGGCGCCAGGGGGCCGAAATTCACCTTTGATGTGCAGCCGCGGCCCGCCAGTTTCGCCGCGCGGACGCAAGTGATCGGCGTCGGCGACACGGCGGCGACTCGCGTCATCAAGACCGCGGAAATCGCCGCGTCGACGGCGGTGAACGCCGCTGCGACCGGCGCCGCGGAGGCGGCGAGCGACGATTCGGCGGCCCAAAAGAAGTTCGGCGTCGGCCAGGAGACGGTGCAGCGGCTGATCGGCGAGGAGCGTCGCGCCTCGCGCGGCGCGCTAACGGCGACGGCGGCCGGTATCGCCGCCGTTCTCGTTCTCGGCGGCGCAATTCTGTTGTGGCAGCAATGGAAAGGCGAGGAACGCGTCGGCGGCCGGATGTCCGAGATCGAGAAAGGTCAGGAGGAGGCCTCCGCCGGGGTCGAAGGCAAGGTGAGATCGATCACCGGCATGACGCCGCAGGAAATCTACGACAAATATAAGGACGCCACCGCCAAGATTTTTCTTCACTGGCGTCTTTATGACAAGACGACCGGAAAGCCGGTCTATCACCAAACCTTCAGCATCAAACTCAACAAGAATGAAAGCGTGGTCCTGCCGGCCTATGTCCGGCTCGGACCCAACACCGTCGTGCGATGGCTGACCCTCGACGACGACTACCGGTCGAATATTCCAATCGACGGCGCCGGCTCCGGAAGCGGCTTCGTCGTCGGCGAGCAGGGCTACCTGCTGACCAACAAACACGTCGCCGCAGGCTGGGAAATACCCTTCGCCGCGCCGAAACGACGCGGCGTGGTGTTCGAATACAAGGGCGGGCCCGACTGGAAACGGGCCAAAAGAGAAAAAGGCCCGGATCTGGGAAAATACGAACTGATCGATCTCGACGACAGCGCCTATTCGGATATCGACGACTGGGTGCCGGAGTCCGGCGGCCTGATTTTCCCGTCAAAGCCGGCAATCGCGGTGCCGATTGGCGGCGGCAACATTCCCGACCCGACCAAAGCGGACAAGCGCACATTCGAAGGACGCAACGACACGCTGGAAACGCGTTTTCCGGGCAGCCGCTTAAACATCAACGCGAGTCTGGTCCGCGCTTCGACGGACTCGGACGCCGCCCTCATCAAGATCGATTCGCCTCAGACGCTCAGCACGGTTGACCTGGCCAATCACGACAATGTCACGGTTGGCGAAAGGGTCGTGGTTCTCGGCTATCCGGCCGTTTCGGTGTCGACGTTTCAGCAGCTGTCGACGCAGGAAGGGGGAGGGCCGGTCAGACGTCGTCTCGAAGAGATACCGGAAGCCACGATTACCGACGGCATCGTTTCTAAGCTCTCGCCCGGCGTCAAACAGAAGGAGGGCGTTACGACTTACGGTTCGACGGGAGACGTCATACAGTTGAGCATTACCGCGACCGGCGCCGGCAACAGCGGCGGCCCAGTGTTTGACTCGTCCGGCAATGTGATCGGGCTGTTCACCTACAGCAGGAGCCGCGGCAACGAGCGGGTGACGCTTGCGGTTCCGATCAAATATGGCCGAGATCTATTGCGCCCGCAGCGCGAGTGATCCAAGAGGCGCCAGCGATGACGGCGGCAAGGGAGGCGAACAGCGCTTCATGGCGCGTGGTGGGCGCGATGCGCACCGACGTGGGGCGCGTACGTTCGCTCAACGAGGACACCGTCGCTTTCGTCGCTCCCGACGAAAAAGATCCGGAAGCCAAACGCGGCTTGCTCGCCCTCGTCGCCGACGGGATGGGCGGTCACGCGGCCGGCGAAGTCGCGAGCGCGCTGGCGGCGGAGGTCGTTCGGCGCGTCTATTTCTCGCTCGACAGGCCGCCGCTTGAAGCGCTGCGAGCCGCGTTCGAAGCGGCCAATCGGGCGATACTCGATTACGCCGCCAAACATCCCGACTGCGCCGGCATGGGAACGACCTGCACGGCGCTCGCCGTCCGTGACGAATGTCTGTGGCTCGCCCATGTCGGCGATAGCCGGGCCTATATTTTGCGCGACGGCCAACTGACCCAGCTCTCCGAAGACCAGACGCTGCACGCGCAACTCGTGCGCGACGGCGTGCTGACCGCCGAGGAGGCCGAAAAAGCCCCTGGCGGCAATGTCATCCTGCAGGCGCTTGGAACGCGGCAGGAGATTTCTCCGGATCTCTGGTCCGAGGGAATGCGCCTGCGATTGGGCGACCGTTTCATTCTGTGTTCCGACGGTCTTTCCAATCTGGCGAGCGACGCTGACATCGCCCGGATCGTTTCGCGCCATCCTCCCCGAGAGGCCTGCGCGGCTTTGATCGACGCGGCGCTCGCGGCCGGCGGTTACGACAATATCTCGGTCGGCGTGTTCGCCGTTGAGCGCGCCGCGCCGAACCAATCCAGCGGCCAAGCGGCAACGCAACGGATCAACATCGCCGACTCGCCGACAGGCGCGTCGACAACGAAGATCGAAGCCATCGTAGAGGGTTGAGCCATGACCGACCCGCAGATGATCGGACATTATCGAGTCGTTAAACTGCTCGGCACGGGCGCGATGGGCAAGGTCCACGCCGCCGTCGACACGTTCCTCGAGCGCGAGGTGGCGATCAAATCCTTGCGCGCCGAACTCACTCAGGATCCCGACTTCGTCGGACGTTTCCGCGCCGAAGCGACCAGTCTCGCGAAGCTCAACCATCCCAACATCACGACGCTCTATTCGCCGGTGCTGGAGGGCAATAACCTTTTCATGGTCATGGAGCTCGTGCATGGCCGCCCGCTCGACGAAATATTGCGGGAGCGCGGCAAGCCGCTCGGCGTCAAGGAAAGTCTCGCCGTCATCACGCAGGCGGCGGACGGGCTCGCCTACGCGCATCAGATGGGCGTCATCCATCGCGACATTAAGCCGTCGAATCTGATGGTCGCCGACGACGGCCGCATCAAAATCATGGATTTCGGCATTGCGCGGGTGCGCGGCAGCGTGCGTCTGACTCGCGCGGGCACGGCGGTCGGCACGCCGCTCTACATGTCGCCGGAACAATGTCGCGGCGGCGAAGGCGACGAAAGGAGCGATCTCTATTCGCTCGCCGTCGTGCTTTACGAAATGCTTGCGGGCGCGCCGCCATTTTCCGGCGCGACCGAATATGATCTCACTCAGGCGCAGATTCACGCCGATGCGCCGCCGCTTGTTCCGCGGATCTCTGGCGTAACGCCCGAGGTCGAATCGGCGATCATGACGGCGCTGTCGAAGCGTCCGGAGCACCGTTTCCCCAATTTGCGCGCCTTCAGCGACGCGCTGGGCGCGACGGCGTTGCGCGTCGACGCCCCCGCCATCATTCGAAACGCCGGACACCTCGTTCAGGATTCCACCGCCGAGCGCGACGTGCCCACGCCCGAGCGCCTGTCGACCAAGCTCATCGCCTTGGCGAAAAGCCGCAGCGCGACTCTGGTGCGCCGCTTCAAGGGGCTGCATCCGGCGTTACAGGGCGTAACGGTCGGCGTCGGCGTCGTCGCGATTCTCGGATCGCTTTATTTTGGCCTGCAGCCGTCCGTCTCTTCCGGCGAGCGCAAACCCTGGGAAAATTCGTTCGCAGATAAAAAAAGCGGCAGCGACGACTTTCGATGGCGGGACGCCGACGCGGGCAATCGGCGCGCCGCGCCCCGCAACAGCACCACCTTCGGGGTGGACGAAAACCAGGCGTCGACGGTTCCGACGTATGATCGAAGGTCTAGGGAAGACGCGGTTGAAGCGCAGTTCGCGCGAACAGAAAGCCGTGCGCGCGAGGGTGATCAAAAAGCGCGATACGAGTTGGGGATGCTGTATCTGCAAACTCCCGGACACCAAAAACTCGACGACGCGTTCAAATGGCTAAAAATGTCGGCCGAGCAGGGCCTCCCCGACGCGCAATACGAACTCGGGAGGATGTATACGAATGGCTTGGTCGATGAGGTCGCGGATGATGTGAAGCTGCGCGAGAGAATAGCCGCCGACTGGTGGGAGAAAGCAGCAAGGTCAGGACACGCCAAAGCGCAATATCAGCTCGGGCGAATTTATGAAGGCGGGGTGGCCGGCCGCAAAAGAGATCGCCGGGAGGCCAGGGACTGGTACAGCAAAGCGAGCGCTCAGGGCGAACCCAACGCGAGACAGGCCCTGCGGCGCATCCGGTAGAAATTGTGTGGCGCGAAAACCCCTGTCGTGATCAATCGACGTGGCCAATTCCCCCGCCGCCTCCGCCGCCGGAACCGCCGCCCCCTCCGCCGCCGCCGTGGCGGCGATGACTGCTCGCGACATGTGCGCGGCCGCGACGATGCGCGTAATGGGAACGCGCATGATAATGACTGGAATAGCCGCCATAGTGGCGCCGGCGACCGCGGAAGCGCATTCCTCCAAGTATTGCGCCGATGAGACCCAATTGCGCCGACGCCGGCTCGGGGTCCACAACGACAAGAGGAAGCGTCAGAGCGCCGAATAACAAGGATCGGCGCGAAAGCCGACGGTCGACGTCGGACTCATTGTCAGCCATGGAATTCGCCCCCGCAGACGATAGGCCCCGATTATTGTTCTTGCGGCCGCGTCCTGTCAATTTGGAGAACGCGTTTGCAGCGATGCGCGGATTGATTTCGAAGCGTCTCCAGTCGACGCGCATGAGTGCGTCGGCCGCAATATCCGCGACTTGATGAGAACAGGCGCGTCTGTCGCGAAATCGCAAAGATTTGGAGAAGGGCTAATGACAGACGCAAAAAATGGCCCCGCCGAAGCGTCCGCCTTCGTCGACGCGCGCACCGACGGACCGGGAGTCGTCCGCCTTTCACAAAACGATCCGGCCGCGCCCTTCTATCGGATGCTGGTGAAACTGCGCACGCCCGTCGCGATGCGCGACATGATGCTGGCGCCCGTGCGCGCCTGTTACCGGGGCGAGGGCCTGACGATCGACCCGGCGGAACTTCCTGCGAGCGCAGCGCAGCTCTATCCGCAAGTGTCGGTTTCGACTCTCGCCGTTCCTTCCGACGCTGGTCCAGTTCGTTGCGAATGTTTCGCGCCGCCCGGCGCAGGGCCGCGGCCGATGATGCTTTATGTCCACGGCGGCGGCTTTGTCGTCGGACGATCGGAAGACACGGCGTTCATCACCAGCCGTATCGCCGCCGAAAGCGATGTGGTCGTCGTCAGCGTCAATTATCGCATGGCGCCCGAATGGCCGTTTCCCGCCGGTCTCGACGATTGCATGGCGGTTCTCCGCTGGCTGCGCGATAAAGGCGGCGAGATCGGCGGCGACGCGTCGCGCATATTGGTCGGCGGAGATTCCGCTGGAGGCAATCTCGCCGCGGCGCTGGCGATCAGAGCGCGCGAGGAGCGCGTGTCGATACGTGCGGCTGCGCTTCTATGTCCGGTGACGGATTTTCACTTCGAAAGATTTCCGTCTTTCGAGCGGCTGGCCCCGACAGGCGTCGTGATCGACGCGCCCTTCATGGCGTTTGCGCGCGCCGCCTATCTGACGACGGCGGCGCAATGGCGCCATCCCTGGGCCAGCCCGGCGCTTGCCGATCTGAACGGCTATCCGCAAACCTTGATCATCAGCGGCGCGGCCGATCCGCTGGTCGATGAAAACCGCGCTTTTGCCGAGAAACTGAAGGCGGCGGGCGTCAAGGTCGTGCATTTCGTCGGAGACGCCGCGCCGCATGGCTTCTACTTCTTTCCAGACCTGTTGAGCGAGGCGGACGCCGCTTTCGCCGCCATTGCAAGATTCCTCGCCGGGGCGCGGCAAGGAGCATGATTTCGTCTCAAAAGCTCTTCCCTGGCAGCCAGAGTCCACCCCGCGTTGCCGCCTTGCGCGGATTTGTGCAGCATCGCGGAAGAATCGGCGTTTGTGACTTGAAAGGCTATGCTCAAGACAAATATTCATTTTCGGGATATGCTGTCTTAAAGGTCGCGTAGTCCCAAAATTCGTAAATGAATCCATGAAGAAACCTGTGCTCGCCGAGATGACTGATTCGCAGATCGCGCCGACTCTGAGCGATCAGCAGCGTTCGGGAGGCTTAAATGTTTCAGCGTTCTGGGGGAAAGCTTGACCTTGCCTGTGCAATCCCGCCTCGGATTAGCCATTCATTATCGATTAAATAGGAGATTCGCCTGATACCGAAAGGCGGCCAACCACGTTTGGAGCGGAATATGCGTTTGAGAACGCGCTCTCGCGCTTGGCTTTTCTCTACGGTGGCTCTGGCCGCGGGCGTCGCCGCGACGCTCGGCTATTCTTTCACGCCCGCCGTGGCGCAGGGCTTTTTCTTTTGGGGCGGCGACAGCCTGCCTCGGGCGGCGCCGCCGCGAGAGCAGCCCAAACATGTCGCTCGACCGCGGCATGCCGGAGGAAAGAAAGCCTCATCCAAGTCGGCGGATAAAACCGGCGCAAAGCCGGGGCACGAGGCGAAGGCTGATGCGCCGCAACTCGATCGGCCTCTTTTCCTGATCGCGTCGATCGCCGACCAGCATGTGTCGATCTATAATCATAACGGCCTCGTCGTCCGTTCGGCGATTTCGACAGGCATGGCCGGACATCCGACGCCCAAGGGCATTTTCAGCATCATCGGCCGCGAGCGTTTCCATCGCTCCAATATCTATTCCAGCGCGCCGATGCCGTTCATGCAGCGGATCACTTGGTCGGGCATCGCCATGCATCTTGGCGTGGTGCCCGGGCATCCGGCCTCGCACGGCTGCATAAGGCTGCCCGCCGCATTCGCCGCCAAGCTCTGGGGCATGACCAGGATCGGCGAGCGAGTCGTCATCGCGCCGCATGAGGTGACTCCCGTCGAATTCGACCACGCGCTGCTGCCCCAGCCGAAGTTGCGGACGTCCGCTGAAGCGGAAAAGGGCGGCTCGGGAACGCAAGTCGCGGCGGAGGCGCCCACGTCGATCGCTCCACAGCCGCAGGCGGAGAAGCCAGAACTCAAGACAGGCGGCGACGCGGTCGACTCGGCAAAAGCCGACGCCGACGCGGACCAGCGGCCATCATCCCCCGCCGTCGCCGAGGCGCGCGCCGCAGAGCCCGAACCTGTCAAGGAGCAGCCGAAGGCCGAGGCCAGCGAACCGGCCGCCGCCGCCAAAGCGGAATCCGCAGCTGTCGCGCCGCAGGAAGCTCCTGTCGCGGCCGTTGCGCCGGCCGACGACCTGCAGCGACAGGCGGAGCAGCCGAAAGTCGAAGCCGCCGCCGCCGACAAGGCGGAGCCATCGGCCGGCGCCTCGCCGAGCGCCGTCGCCGAACAGCCGATGGTCAATCCTCGTCAATATGCTCAACAGCTCAAGGCCAAGGCCGTCGCCGAAGTCGTCGCCACCGCCAAGGCGGTCAAGGCGCTGACCATCGAAGTCGGAACCAAGCAGAAAGAGGCGGCGCGGGCTGCGGCGGAACTCAACGCCGCCGAAGCGTCGCAGATATGGGCGCGCAACAAGGCGGACGCGGCCGCCGCATCATATGACGCCGCGACGGCGTCAGCCGCGAGCCAGCAAGAGCCGGCCGCGACGGCGGAGCGCGACGCATCGTCCGGCGATGATGCGCGGGCCAAAGCCAAGGCCAACCGGCTTACGACCGCCTATGGAAGGGCTCTCCTCATTCAGGACGCGCTGCTGCTCAGGAAGACCAACGCCGACTCCGTTCTCGCCGAAGCCACGGCGAAACTCGAACAGGCGAGAACAGCCTCGAGCGCCAGGGAGTCGGAGTTCGCCGAGGCTGATCGACGCCTCATTGAGGCGAGAACCGCGGCGGCGGCGGCGGTCGCCGCTCAAAAAGAAGCCGAGCGGCGCACGGCGCCAATTTCGATGCTGATCAGCAAGAAGCAGGGGCGCATCTATGTGCGCCAGGGGCTCGCGCCGCTGTTCGACGCGCCAATCGAAATCCGGGACCCGAAAACGCCGCTCGGATCGCATCTTTATATTGCGACGGCGGCCAGCGACGACGGGAAGTCGCTCAAATGGCAGGTCATCTCTGTGCCGGTCCGCCTGGGCGACGAGTTGGGCGCAGGCAGAAAAACCGCCTCCAACGAGGCTGGCCTGTCATGGAGTTTGCGAACGACAACGAGCCCGACCGAGGCTCTGGAGCGCGTCGACATCCCGAAAGAAGTGCGCGACCGAATCGCCGAGCGGCTATGGACCGGCGCTTCGCTCATCATCTCGGACCAGCCGGTCAGCAGCGAGACCGGCGCCGTCGGCACCGATCTGACGATCAAGCTGCGCTAGATCGCGACATTCGGGCCGAACGGCTCAATGCAACGTGATCTAACGCCGATCAATCGTAACCTCGGCGCCGGGCGGCGCCTGGTCGATGACTAGCAATTTGACCGGGCCGGTCTCGGCGGCGGCGCCGAAATGCCAACCGTCGACGCTTTCGACGATGAAGTCGCCGGCGCGGTAGACCCGCGACGAGGCATCGGCCTGCTGGACCCTCAGCTCGCCTTCAAGAACATAGGCATAGCGCTGGAAAGGGTGCTTGTGTTCCGGCAGTCTCGCGCCCGGCACCAGAGAATAGATCGAAGCGACGACTTGCGTCGGTCCTTGCGGGAGCGCGATGGGCTGGCCGGTCGCGGTTTTTGTCGTCCTGGCGATTTCGGTCACGGTCTCGGCGGGCCGGCGCTCCTCCGCGCGGGATTTGCCGCCCGAAACCGACGCCAGGCCAAGGATCGCGACAAGCGCCAAGCGTATCATCCACAGCTCCATTCCGAATGTAGATCGCGCCTTCCCTGATAAAGCGCCGGTCGCGGGCGTCACACGGCCATGCCGAAAATCTTGCCGACGCCCGCCGTCAACGCCAGCGCCAATGCGCCCCAGAAAGTTACGCGGACCATCGCTCGAAAGACGGGCGCGCCGCCGGCTCTCGCGCCGATGGCGCCGAGCAATGCGAGGCACGCCAGAGAGGCGGCGGACACGACCGGGACGATCGCCTCATGCGGCGAAATCCACGCCGCGACGAGCGGCAGCGCGGCGCCCGAGGCGAAGGTGACGGCCGAGGCGAACGCCGCCTGCACAGGCCGCGCGGCAACGATTTCGGAAAGGCCCAATTCATCGCGCGCATGGGCGGTGAGGGCGTCCTTCTGCATGAGCTGCCAAGCGACTTGCCGGGCGAGATCCAGATCGACGCCGCGCTCTACGTAAATCTGGGCCAGTTCTTCCCTTTCGAGTTCGGTATGCTCGCTCAATTCCACGCGCTCCCGCGCAAGATCGGCCTTTTCGGCGTCCGATTGAGAGCTCACCGAAACATATTCGCCGGCGGCCATCGACATGGCGCCGGCCGCGAGACCGGCGACGCCGGCGATCAGCACGTCTTCGCGCATCGACGCGGCGGCGGCGACGCCGACGATGAGGCTCGCGGTCGAGACGATGCCGTCATTGGCGCCAAGCACCGCCGCCCTCAGCCAGCCGATGCGCTGGACAAGATGTCTCTCCCGGTGCATGCGAAGGCGGGTCATGTCGCCTCAGGACGATCGCTGGATCACGTCGCCTTTGGGCGGAATCGCCCAACTGCAGATGACGTGATTGGTTTCGATAGCTTGGAGCTCGCTTACGCGAGAAGCCGGGATCCGGCACCGGCAATTTATATGACTGGCCGGCGCGCCTGAAGGCGCCGATGCGATCCATCCACATCAAGATGCGGAGTCATCGGCTTCAGCTGCCGCTTCGGCGCAGGCGGATTTCCTCAAGCCCGCTTAATCGGGTGGAATTGGGGCGCACATCCGGGCGATCTTGCTCAGCTCGAAACTATTCGGCGGCTATCGATGGCAAAGTCTCGCTTTATCGAGAGCCGGCCGCGCAATGCGACCGGCTCAGGCAAATTTCTATTTGGTCTGGGGCAGCAATCGATCGCCATGGGGGTTGTCGATAACCATCTTCCACGATCCGTCCGCTTGGCGGCGCAGCACCGCGACGGACAGCCCCGTTTGCACGATTTCCTGTCCGTCCGGCGCATGCGCCGTCATGCGCCATGGCGCGATGTGGAGGGCGGTATCGCCGCTCGCGACGACTTCATGCCCCGAATAGGTGAAAACCGGCTTGGCGGCCGCCATGTCGCTGAACATCCGCCGAAGCTGCCGCTCGTCGGTGACGGGTTGTCCCGGTTCGAATAGAACCGCAGCGCCATGTTCATAGGCGCTCATCACCGTCTCGATCTCGCTGTTCTGAAATGCCGCCGTCATTTTTTCGACTGCGGCTTGCACGTCGCTTTCGTCTTTTTTCATTTTCCGTTCTCCAGTTCGAAACGATTGTTGGGATGTGATTCTATTTTCTGGCGCAAACGGAGTGCGCAGACGCTGGGCAAAGCGGCAGCGTGCACGCAAAAGCGCGTTTCATTTATTCATCCTTTGTTTGAGCGAACGATCAGGTGGGCGGATCGACGAGGCTCAGCACTCGCGTGGCGAAATCCTCTGGCGCACGCAGCGGTCCGGTGGCGCGTTGGAGCTCGGCCGTGGCGAGCTGCGCATTGAATCTGCCAGCCATCGCCTTGGCGGCAGCATATTTTGGCGCATTGGCGAAGGCCGCTGATGGCCCGGCGTCAAGCCGTCCGCAGTTCAGCGCCGCCGGCAACCGTCTTGGGCAAGAGCAGGGGGCCGAAGCATTCGCCAAGCCGCAATGAGCGGCGGCAAATTCCTGGATGCTGGCGCGCGACCGAGACAGTCGTTTGCGGAAAGTCGCCGGTTCAATTCCCAGGACCTCGGCGGCTTCGGCGTGCTCCATCTCGAGCACTTCTCCCAACACATAGGCTGCGCGGTGTTTGCGATCCAGGCACAACAGCATCGCCATCGTACATCGCAGGCGTAGGTCGTTCAGCATGGCGTGATCTTCCGGCGACGCCATGTTCTCGTCGACAAGCCCGTCGATGAGATCCTCGCCAAAGGCTTCAAAGGACAGACCCGGGTCGCGCGAAACGACCTTTCGAGCACTAATGAGGTAATTCACTGCAACCTTGTAGACCCATGTCTCGAAACGGCTGTCGCCGTTGAAGGTCGACAATTTGATAATGACCCGGATCAGGATTTCCTGAGTGGCGTCCTGCGCGGCGTCCAAATCCGCCAGCATGCGGACGGACAGTCGAAACACAGCGTCCTGCGCGGACTTTATCAGTTCGGCGAGAGCAGCGGCATCGCCGTCCTTTGCGTGTCGGACGAGAATATCCTGGTCTTTCGTCAACATGGACCCTCAAAAATCGCTGTCTTGATCTATTAGACGCCGCCAAGCGGCGATGTGTGACAGGAAATCCAAATTTTTGGATGGTCGTCGGGCGCAAGATCACAGAAGGGGGAAAACACTGATACGGACAGGCGCGACGAAACATGCACGACACGCCCCATGGCCCTCTTAACAGCCATCGCAGTCCACTCCGCTACATTCCCCATTCCGCGAGGGCCGCCTCAGCGCCCGCTGCGTTGTCCCGGATACGGTAGACCGTCTGCCGCGAAAGTCCCGTCGCGGCCGCGACAGAACCGACGCCCGTTCCCTGATTGAGCATGTCGCGGACCGCTTCAAACTGCGGGCGTGAGAAACCTGGCTTCCGGCCGCGGTATTTGCTCTCTTGCGCGTTTGCCTTCGCGCGTTCGATCCCGGCGCGCTGCGCTTCCTTCGTGGCCTCTGCTTGGGCCTGGGCCGTCGCCGCCATGAACGCGATCAGCGCATCCCGCACGGCTTGTTGCATGGGGTCCGTCGTCGCGCCGTCAAAGCTGAGCCCATTGATGACCGTTCGAACGATAACGCCGCGGCGCATGAACTCCCGAATGGCGTCCGTCACGTCGGCGTAGTTGCGCCCGAGGCGGTCCACCCAACGCACGACAAGCGTATCCCCGGACCGCAGCATATCGAACAAGCGGCGGCCCTGGGGACGCTCGGCAAGAGGAACGCGAAGGCCCGACAGGCCTTCGTCAGCAACCACATCGTCGATCGCGAACCCAGCCGCTCGGGCTTGGGCTTCTTGGTGGCCGATGGTCTGGTCCAGCGTCGAGACGCGCGCATAGAGGATCGTTTTCATGAGGCGACCCTGTGTCCGTTAGGATTATGTCCGAACAGTATTATGTCCGTTGGGTCAAGTCAAATCTAACGGACGACCATTCTTGGCCATTTTCGTCTGTCCTTTGCGATATACTCTTACGGACATGCGCCTCTCATTAAGGCGGGGCTTTGCGCAAGAGTTGCTTGGCTTCCGATCCGCCCGCCTGATAAAATCAGCCCCTTGGCTGAGCCCTGTCTCGCGTCACCCGTAACGAGTAGCTTGGAGTTTCTGCGTCATGTCTGACGACAGCAGTCACGACGACATTCTCAATTTGACCGATCCGGCGGAATACGCGGACGCTGTTTCTCAGCGCACGATGGCGTTCTGCCATTTGGCCAAGCTCGCCGACACGGTTGAAGATGAGACCGTGAAGGAACTCTGCGTGACGATGCTGCGGAAGCTTAATTCGAGCATGCGAGCCCCGGCGGCGGCCGAACTGCGCTCGATTGAGGGTGCGTCCCGAAACTAAGAAGCGTGTCGGCGCGCCGTTCGCTCAGACGATCTTCTCAGAGCGTCTTTCAGTCCTCTCCCGTAACATGGCCCTCAGTTCCCGCGCGAAAGCCGGTGCGACAACTTCATAGGCCACAAGGACACAGAAGCCGTTGTGGCGATGATTGCGCATGTGCGCGCGGCGGAGCAGAGCGGCGTGGCTCCTATTATGGACGCCCGGTCATTCGCATGGTCCCGCTCTACGCGCGCCCATTGAACGGCTGACCCCACTCTCGCCGCAAGCTTAGATTAGGCGCTTAGCGCGCCGCCGCAGGATGACGGCTGGCGCAACTGAAAGGACCCAGGCGATGAGACTGCTGGCGGCGAGCGCGGCTATTCTGATTCTCTCATCTCGACTCGCCGTTGCCGAAGACGCCCCGACAACTTTCCAATGTGAGGGCAGTCTTCAGCAAGGGAGTCAGAAGACTGAAACGCCTATCGAGCCGTTCTCGGTCGAGATCAAAGGCAAGGCTGTGACGTTAAATGGAGTCGGCAATCTCGGGACAGCCTTTTCGCTAATTCAGAAGGATCAAAGGTTCTATGTCTTCAAGAATGCCCGGAAGGACCAGGGCGGGAATATCGACCGCCAAACCGGCGTGATAAGCCTTTACGTCTTGGACAAGAGCGCCCACAAAATCACTGCGTCCATCAACGGCCGTTGTCACTGAGAACCCACTTCGGGGCCTTCATCGACGATCTTCATGGTAGGGACGGTAGCGAAAGGCTTCATTGTTCGGCGCTTCCTTCTTTAGGCGCGTCCAAAGGAACGACATGCAGTAACCGCCCTCAGTCCTTGTCGCGTTCCTTGAGCCTGAGAGTGCTCGCGGCCGTGTAACGAAAAATGCAAGGGCGTGCGTCGGCCGTGGCTGGTTGCGAAACGGCGCGCACTTCCTCGGGTGCGAGGCGAGTTCTTTAGCCCTGTCGATTGCCCCCGGAACTGCGCCTCATCGGACACGTTACCCTTATGGCGGCAAGGACGTTGGCGGCCAAATGGCTGAGGAAAACGCTTAGCCAAAGAGAAAAAACATGCTTCGAACACTCGTATATTCGGCGGCCCTGGTCGGTGCATTGGCGCTGCCGAGTGTGGCTCTCGAACAGGGGCATGGTGACGGTCGCCATGGCGGTGGCCATCACGTTGGCGGGCATCACGGTGGCGGCCATAACGACAGTGGACAACACGGGGGCTACCACAGCGGCGGCCGCCACGGCGGTTGGCACCTCGGTCGATGGCATGAGGGGTGGGCTCGGCGCGGGTGGCATCGCGGCCGTTGCTGGCGTTGGTCGAACGGGCGCTGGAACTGGGACTGTTAGCAAATGAATGTTGATGCCGGGCGCGGCGCCTCGCGACGTTGGGCGTTCCCGGTCCGGCGGCGACAAAGTGACGATGCCGCCCCACGGCGACGCCGCCGTTGAGAGGAAAGATCGGCCCGGCCCCTTTGGGCTAGTTCGGGGGGACAACCCGCCAAGCTGTCTTCTCAAGCAATTAAAAATAATGTTGTCTGCAACATCAATAGAAAGTGGCGGAGGGGGCGTCCGCCTAACTAGCGTTCGAGGCAATTTGAGGCTGTCCACGCTATCCCTTATTTTCTAAGGCTTCTATAGCCAGACCGTCTTTCCTTGTCCGCCGTCGTATGTCACAATCCGCGTCGAATTGTAAGACTGATTGTAAGACCAGACGCGGGCGGGGCACATGGCCGGGAAACTGACGGCGCGGGCTGCGGCGACAACCAAGCCGGGGCGGTATGGCGACGGCGGCGGGCTGTGGCTGGTTGTGTCGCCAACGGGCGCGCGCAAATGGGTCTATCGATTCACGTGGCAGGCGCGGGTCACGGAAATGGGCCTTGGGTCGGCGGACCTTGTTTCCCTGGCCGAGGCGCGGGCCAAGGCGGGTGACGCGCGCAAGACGCTCGCCAACAGGTGCAACCCTATTAAGGCGCGCCGCGAAGCCGCGAAGGCAAGCGCCGGCAAGCCGACGTTTGGAGAGGTCGCCGACGGGCTAATCGCCACCAAGCAAAGTGAGTGGCGCAATGAAAAGCACCGGGCGCAATGGCGCATGACGCTCGAAACCTATGCCGCGCCGCTGCGCTCGCGACCTGTCGATCAAATCGACACAGAAGCCGTCCTGGCCGTCTTGAAGCCTATTTGGTTCGAAAAGCCCGAAACCGCCTCCCGCCTGCGCGGACGCATCGAGGCCGTTCTGGACGCGGCCAAGGCGCAAGGCCATCGCACGGGCGAGAACCCTGCCGCATGGCGCGGCCATCTCTTGCACTTGCTCCCCACGCGTCAAAAGCTTTCGCGCGGCCATCATGCGGCGATGGCTTATGACGACGTTCCTGCCTTTGTCGCCCGATTGCGGGAGCGTGACGCCCTTGCGGCGATGGCCTTGGAGCTCTGCATTCTGACTGCAACGCGCTCGGGCGAGGTTCTCGGCGCTCGCTGGTCTGAAATCGACTTGAAAGCGAAGGTCTGGACCGTGCCTGCAGGGCGAACGAAGGCGGCCCGCGAGCATCGCATCCCACTGTCCGGCCGTGCGCTCGCGATCTTCGAAACGCTCGCCAACGCGCGAACGGGCGACTTCGTCTTTCCTGGCCAGCGTGAGGGAAAACCTCTTTCCAATATGGCGATGGAAATGGTCTTGCGGCGCATGGGCGTCGAGAGCGTCACCGTTCACGGCTTTCGCTCAGCCTTCCGAGATTGGGCCGGCAATGAAACGCATTTCCCGCGTGAGGTCGCAGAGGCGGCGCTCGCTCATGTCATCGGCGACAAGGCCGAACAGGCTTACAGGCGCAGTGACGCGCTCGAAAAGCGCCGAGAACTAATGACCGCATGGTCGAATCACTGCGAGCCTAAGGACGGCTCAAATGTGGTTCCGATGACGCGAAAGAGCTAAATTGAACGCGCGGGGATAGGCCGGCCGGCCGACAAGCCGATAAGCCCATCGGTTTCCCTGCGCTCACTGGGCTTCGCGAGGGCTCGCGATGGAATTTCTCGACGCAGATGAGTCCTGGTTAAATTCGATCGGCGATAGTTGTCTTGATCTGACTTCGGCATGGCGGCCGCCTCCAATTTTGACGCTCGAAAAGGTCGAGGCGCTCGGCAAGGTCCTCTCGCTTGCTGACGCCATAAATGTCATGGCGTTCGGTGGCCATCCGCCGGATGAGGTCATGCCGGACGGAAGGCCGAACTTCGCCAATATTTCAGAACGCAGGCGCGCGGCGACGGCGCTTTTCAGTGCGGGTCTCGATGGCGTCATTAAATTCTTCGGATCGCCGAAAGAGGGCGGCGACGCCAGCGATCCTGTCGACAGAAACTTTTTTCGTACTTCGCGCGCGCTTGGTCACAAAGACAATACGATCGAGACTGATCAACTATCTGTTTCGTATGACAAGTTAGAGGCCGCCTGGCGGAACGAACACCAAAGATGGTGGAACGTTTCTGTCGACGGGGCTTCGTTTGCCGCATGGCTCACAAAGGTATTGACGGCGGAAAGGGGCAATCTGGCGGAAGCCAGGAAACGTATCTGTGAGGCCGTGAAAGATAACCCCAGCCTTACGCAAACGGAAGCCATTCAATTGGTAAAAGACGCGAGCCTGAATATCAGCCGGCGGGAAGTTCGTGACTTGCGCAAACAGGCCGGAGGCAGCCAAGGACCGGGGCCTCGGGGGCCTAGAAAAAATCGCGCCGCGCCATCCGCGTAATTTGGCGCAAATGCACATATTGTGTGAGGCTGTCTCGTGTGAAAAATGGCGGGTTATCTCGACCAACCGGAGATAACACCGTGACAAATCACACAGAAGCCGACACCGTCCGGGCGCATCGCGTAAAGCAGTTCTGCGAGCGCGTGGGCATTAGCGCGTCGACGTTTTGGAAGTATGTGCGGCAAGAAAAAATCAGAACCATTCGTATCGGTGGGCGCGTGCTCGTCCCGCACGCCGAGGCGCTGCGCATCCTGTCGGAAGGCGTTGGCGGGAGGGAGGGCCGATGAAAACCGGCTTGAATCCTTCTTTCCCGCCCGATGGGGGAATTTTCGCTGACGATGGCAAGTGGTTTGCGCAGCGGCCTTGGCGACGCTTTAGAGCACGGCCTTTTCAACCTGTTGCGGCGTTGGAAGGCGTCACTCTTTGCACCGACGACGAAAACGGGCGGAAAGGCAAGGTAAATCTGGTCATCTCGCGCTACTGGGGGCGCGGGGTCATCTCGTGCGCCTTCCTGTGTGCGAGCAAGCCTCCGCCACTGCGCACGGATGCTGAAATTTTGCGTTACCTGCGCCTACGGGGAGTCCCGTTGTCATCGCCTTTGCGCTCACGCACAGCGGCCATGGACGACTACCGTCGGGCGCACGCAGCCGCTGGTCTCGGCCTGTCCCTATTCTCCCATAAGTTCGACTGGGAGGACGCGCAGTGAACGCCCACAGTCGGGATCAACCGAAGCATCGCTGCGCCGCATGGTTCTCCATGGCGTGCGCGAAAATCGAAACCGCGAACGACGCGGACCGAGAGCAGCTTCTTAAAGAGTCTGCTTACCTCGCTGGCGCATATGCCGAAAAAGGCTGGCTCCCCGGCGATGGGGCCTTACGCGCGCTTCTAGACGGCGCGAAGAAAAATGGGCTCGTAGGAGAAACGAGCGAATACCATGTGAGCAGGATAATAATCGTCCCCGAGATGAAACGCGGAGCATTGAACTACGCTCGGGTTGCGCCGCCGTTATGCTCAACCACCGCTAGTCCACAGCTTTGGGGCGGAGGGGACGGATTGAAGTCCGCGTCCCAGCCGGTCGTTGTGCCTGATTCCCGGATCAAGAGTGCGGCTGTATCCATCGCACATGTTGCTAGCGCAAGTCTCTACAACGAGAACGACGTGAATGCGTTTCTCGTGCTGCTAAACGATCACGTCGCTGCGTTGGCTAGCAAACTTCCGCAAGATTGCCCTGTCGGCAAAATGCAGCTTGTCTTCATTCAGCCGTCCACGGGAGCGGTAGCGGAACGGCGCTATTGTGTGGGCGATGTTGAAGCAATGTTGGGGGATGTGCGCGTCTACGCGCATACTCACAATGTCTACATCGGCGGCAGGACAATCCGCGACGACGCCATAATTGCCCCAGGCGGGCGCGGGAAGTTTGAAGCGACGGGTCTCGTTTATGCACTCGTTGTGGACGATGACACCGGCGTCTTCCGTAATGATGTTGCGTCAACTCTTCACGTGAAAACATCCAAAGCGCGCTGTCACAAGTGGCTGCTGTTCGACACTTTCGTCTCGCCGGAAGCCGCCGCCGCATTAGGTCTTCGGCTTAACCGCTTTGTCGGCGCGGACCATTGCACCGGCTCCGTGGCGCATGTTTACCGCGTCCCCGGTACGCCCAACTGGCCAAACGCCAAGAAGATCGCCGAGGGCCGTAAGCCTGAGCCCACGTCGCTGTCCCTACAGCGCGGCGAGCTTTGGTCGCCGGAAGCTTTGCTCAACAGCTTCCCTCATGTGGACGAATTACCACAAGAGGAGGGGATGCCCCAGCGCGCCGAAGTCGCGCCGCGCGACGATGATGACGCGATCATCGAAAAAGCGAAGCGGGCCGCCAACGCCGACAAGTTCAATGTGCTGTGGCGCGGCGACCGGGCAGAGTTCAACTACGGCCACGACAGTCGGGGTATTCGTTACAACAAGAGCGCCACGGGCGACGTGTCGGACAGCATGGCCGATCGCGTGCTTGCGCGGATGTTGGCCTTTTACACGAGCGACCCGGCGCAAATCGACAGCCTCATGCGCAGGTCGGGTCTCTACCGCGCCAAGTGGGATAGCCGACGTGGCGGCGGGACGTGGCTTTCCGAATTCGTCATCAAGAGCGCCATCAAGACATATACGGCTGACGCGGCGAAAAAGGCCGCCAGAGTAGATGCAATACGTCCGAGCGTTGAGCGGGCGATGGCGCGCCACAACGCGGAACAGGCTACCACGCGGCTGGGGGCGGCGCTCAAGCAAAAGCCTCCGCCGGGCGGCGCGGCAAACTCAGATGTGGCTCGCGCCTCGTCGAATGAGGCACATGATCCGCCGGGCGAATTGCTGCGCGTCGCGCTCGACCATCCCGCGCCAATCGTCAAGCTGACACGGGCTTCCAGCCTCAAACCGGAGCCCATCTCTTGGCTCTGGCCCGGATGGCTCGCGCGAAGGAAAATGCACATTGTTGGCGGACAGCCGGGCGCGGGCAAGACGACGATCGCTATGTGCATGGCCGCGACCTTGACGACCGGCGGTCGATGGCCGGACGGATCACATTCGCCTCTCGGCAATGTCGTCATCTGGTCTGGCGAGGACGACCCCGCCGATACGCTTGTTCCACGACTTCTCGCCTCAGGCGCGGATATGGATCGCATCTATTTTGTGGACGAAGTGATCCAGGGGGCCGACCGTCGGCCATTTGATCCGTCGAAGGATATGGAGGGCTTGGAGAAGGCAATCGCCGACGCTGGCGGCTGCGCCATGATCATCGTCGACCCCGTCGTCAATGCGGTCGCCGGCGACAGCCACAAAAACACAGAGACGCGGCGAGCCCTGCAGCCGCTCGTCGACCTCGCCGCGTCGGCGAATGCCGCGCTTCTCGGCATCACTCATTTCAGCAAAGGCACGGCCGGGCGAGAGCCGATTGAGCGCATTACCGGCTCGATCGCCTTCGGCGCTATTGCGCGTGTCGTCATGATTGCGGCGAAGGAAGGCGAGACAGATGACGGGTCGCCCCCGCGTCGCTTCCTCGCCCGCGCCAAAAACAACATCGGACCCGATGAAGGAGGCTTCGCCTATGAGCTGCGCCAAGAGCCCATGCCGGGCGACGCCCGCATCATCGCCAGCATCGCGGCCTTCGGCGAGGCCATCGAAGGCACGGCTCGCGACATGCTCGCGGCGGCCGAGGCCGAATCGTCAGAGGACAAAGGCGCGTTTAGCGATGCCGAGGACTTCCTCAGAAAGCAGTTGGCGGAAGGCCCGGTCGCAACAAAGGAACTCCACGCCGCGGCGGCGGCGCACGCTATTGGTTGGCGGACAGTTGAGCGCGCAAAGCAGGCTCTCGGCGTCGAGGCATTCAGGCACGAAAACAAATGGTCCTGGCGGCTAACTCCGCCAAACACTCCCACCTCAAATTCTTGGCGGTCTTGCGGTCTTACCTCTGAAGAGGGGGAAGGCGAGATGTGAGCGCCTCGATCCTCATTAAAGAAGCAGCCGCCGAAGGCGTTAGCATCAAGCTTGAAAGCTGTAACAAATTAACGATCTACGTCCTGCGAACGCTCGCGGGAATGGCTTCCTGTGCTGCGCGAACATAAACCCGGGTTGCTTGCCGAATTGGCGCGCCCCAACCGTAAGACCGCAAGACCGCCACTCCGCCAAGGTGGGGGAAGCTGGTAGACTGGCGAAGGCGGGACGGTCGAGTCGTCAAATGCTTGGTTGTGTGGAGACGTGCAATTGAAGTGAACTAAGCGTAGCCCATCCCGTCACGGCAGTATCCATAATCTCTGAGCGCAACACACCTCGAACTCAGCCAGACGTTCTGAACCAATCCATGCACTCTGCTCAGGCGAATTGCGGACCACCAAGCGCCGTGGCAATTTGCTATCGAGAAACCCCTGAAAGACCTAGTTATGGGAAAAAACACCGGTCATTCGAGCCGAACTGGCGCTGTAAAGGAACGCGTGCAGGTCAAGAATCCCGTCACTGATCGCTATGTCAAGATAGATACCAACACGGGCCGCATCGTGGACCAAAAGAAGACGCCCGGACCTTATAAGGGTGTTAAAGATATCACACGGAAGAAATAGTGCCGCTCGTCTTTTCGCCCCTCGCCGAAACAGTTCTTGATACCGTTCCGAAACGCTTGCTTCCAAAGCACGCATTCGTCATGCGACAAATTGGAAGCCCTCCCGAAATCGATCTTCGTATGGCGGAGATCGTGAAGGAGGTGTTTCTGGCCCACGAGATTAAAATCGTGGATGCCGACGCTTCGACTGGTGGAAAGGATTTTCTCGAACGAATTCTTGGCCTAATCCGGGCGACAGGATTTACAGTAGCGATCTATTCACACAAAACGCGGCCGACTGCGATCGCAAATATTATGTTGGAACTCGGATTTGCTGCGATGAGTGGAAAGCCACTGGTCATAGTGAAATCCGAGCGCGCCAAGGCACCCTCAGATCTAACCCGCACAGATTGGATCGTCTACAGCGACACAGACGAAGACGGCTTCCGTTTAAAATTGAAGCAGGCCACCGAGACAATCGACAGCTTGGTGCAGCACGAGAAAACCGTGCTTGACGTTGCGCTGGGCGCCAGGTCAATAGACTGTGCAATTGCTTTCGAGCGGGCAAATAAAGGATTTTTGCTTTCTGGAGACCGCCAATTTATTGAGGCTGCACGCGAGATTCTAAGTCGTTTAGATAGTGTCATGGACGACCCGCGTATCAGCGATATCGAGAGACTCCGCTCGGAAATAAAAACCTTTCTTCGCCAAGCTGAACACGTCGAAGTTTGACCCTTCTCTTACTTCCGATTCGGAAGGTGAGTCTCCCCTAAGGTGAAGCTGAATATGCAACGACGGTTTGGTTCGAAACATGCAGGAAAAGAACACAGCGCTTGATCGCACGGACGATGAGACGCTCGTTAGCGCTAAGCAGCGCGATGCGAAGGGTCAGTTATTGCCCGGACATACTTTGTGGCGAAACCACCTGCCTAAGACAACGCGCAAGGGCTCACGTAATTTATTTCCGAAAGCGTTTGTTAAAGCGTTGCGGGATGACTACGAATTGCACGGCGCTACGGCAATCGAGAATTGCAGGATATCCGATACTGCGGCCTATCTTAGGCTAATCGCTTCGCTATTGCCCAAAGAGATTCCTAAGCGTCCCGAAGAACAAATGACCGATGCCGAGTTGGAAAGCGAGTTAACCCGCCTTATGCAACGGCTGGTATCGCGTTAAGCCTCTGTGGCCCGCGTCGAATGCCTACTCGGAGAACGGCGCGGCACGGTACAAACGAGGGAGGCCGCCGAAACCAGGGCGCTAGCGAACTGGCGGTTTAGACCCTACAAACACAATTGGCGCGTCCGGAATGGAGCCGCCAAACCCCATTCCTGATGCGGGTAATTGATTCTGCGAGAAAGGTATGTGTGCGGATGTGAACGAGGCGCGAATTATAGGAAGATCTGGCGATTGGCTTTCGGGGATGAAGATTCCAAAAGGTAGTGATCCTGACATCGTGACAGCTAACATTTGAATTTCCCATTTGGCTTCGCCAAAAATGTTGGCGATTTGAATGGCCAGATACAGCGCTTCCGGGTCGTTCGCCACGTGTTGGATGTTTGCTTTTCCAGCATGCTGTGAAAGCGCTGTTTTGAGTTGCTTCCCTATGTCTGGAGGAAGGGAGCGCCACGCTAATTGCGCTTTGATCCGTTCTGTTTCGAGCCTCGCTTTGTCAGCCTCTAAAGCGAGGACTTTTGACCGCTCATCGGCGAGCGCCGCGGACTCTTGGGCCTTTTTTGCTGCTGCTTCTGCATTTGACACGCGTTCTCTCGATTCTGATTTGTATTGTTCTAATTGGCGATCCTTATAAGCAGTCGATATGGACGAAAGCCCGGTATTATGGCGCAACCGCCACAAGCTCCCGCACGGGTCATCGCCACCTAAAATGGAGAGGCGATGATTAGGAGTCGGGCGCTTGTTCGGCGCGGCCCGGTGCGGGCTTATTATCTTCGTATGGCTTTGGCTTTCTCCAGCAATCGCCATCGGTGGCATTGAAATTGGCGTAAGGGACGAATGCTATGCTCGATTGTTTGAATATGACCTCGAAACAATATTCCGTCCGATGGCGGTTTGTTCCCTCAAAGATGTCGTCATAATCTATAGCGCCAAAGATGAAATATCTTGTCATGCCGATGGATATTCTATCCGCGTCGTCAGCAGATATTATGATTACATCGACACTAATTTCAGCTCCAGGACCAATTATAAATGTCAATTTTTCTATGGGCTCAGGCAATTTGTATTCTGTGGCGCTCTCGTTGGTAGGATTGAACGTTCCGCTATAAAACACTGCCTTGATTGCTGGACTGCGTCCACTATTACACAATACGATTTGGATGGAATAGTATTCGATAACGCCTGGAATTTCAAAACCGTACGCACTCAACTGCCCTGGTTTCCTAGTGATATTCACGCTGAAATCCTTAACAAAAACATACGCCCTTTCGAGTCTGTGCATCGCTGTTTCAGCGAGGTTGGCGGATTTCAATGCAGCGTCGGCGGATTCCTTGGCGATGGCGATAGATTTAGCGGTGTCGTCCTTTTGAGCGTCAGCGGCGTCGCTGAGCCGCTTGGTTTCAGTGAAAAGACTGGCGGTCGCATCCCAAAGAAAATACGTGAAAACGGCGACCATAAGGGCAAAGAAATTCGGCGGCTCGTTGATTACCCTAGCAACCCAAGCTCGAATCCACCCGACCCAAGCCACACCCCAGAGGGAATATCTTCCATTATTGGCGTCGTGTCGTTCGTTGTGGCGAGATTTCTGCGGCGCGCTCGAAGGCGACCGGCCATCGCTTCTATTTTCGCGGTCTTTGGTATTACGAACATCTTTTTGGTTATTCTGAGTGTCGGGAGTTGGATTTGACTCCACCGCTCCCCACAAGAAAAACGATGCGATGAAACCAGTTAAAATCCAGTACTTTAAGCGCATATTGGATCGCCTTCCATTAAATGTCCTCCAAGTCTATGCCGGTAAGCCCGAGCACGGTAATGCAGGCAAGCAAAAAGATCGCTGAAAACGTCCCCCGTTTTAGTTTCATGGTGATCGAAGCTTCGGTTTCGCTCAGTCCATGCTTTTTGAGGCGCTTCGCCATTTCGGCGTAAGTGACCTCTGCTTCTTTCATTTTCGCCTTGAGAAACGCGCTGGCGCGCGCTTGCCATTCCTCTTCGGTCTTCGCGAACCCCATGGCCAAACCTATCGTTCAAGAAAGCTATCAAAAACGATAGAATGTTATTGACAGGCTGTCAAGGCTATCGTATCCGTTAGCTATCAGAAATGATAGGTAATGACGTGTCGCAGCACTTCCTTCTCTCCCGCGCCGCCAAGACGCTCTCGCTCGCGAGCATCTTCCGCATGTCCGACGCGGAAGCCGAGGCGACGTTCTGCCGCGTCCGCTGGCCCGAGACTGAGGGCAAGCCGGTATGCCCGCATTGCGGCGGCGTCGACGCCTATGACTGCCGTCGCCCGAACGGAGCGCCGCGCTTCCGTTGCCGCGCCTGTGCGAAGGATTTCAACGTGACCAGTGGGACGCTCTTTGCGTCTCATAAGCTGCCGCTGCGCGTCTATCTCGCCGCTATCGCCATCTTCGCCAATGAGGTGAAGGGCAAGAGCGCTCTTGCCATGTCTCGCGACCTTGGAACGTCCTACAAGGCCGCTTTCGTCCTGTTGCACAAGCTGCGCGAGGCGATGGCCGAAGAGATGAAAGGCCGCATCGTCGGCGGCGACGGCAAGGTTTGTGAAATCGACGGTGGCTATTTCGGTGGTTACGTGAAGCCCGCGAACATGCGTGAGAACCGCCGCGATCGCCGGCTGGCAGTAAATCAAAGCGGCAAGCGCCAATGCGTCGTCATCGTCCGCGAGCGCGAAGGCCGCTCGGTCCCCGCCGTCTTCCGCTCGGAAGGGCACGCGCTGGCATTCATCAAGTCTCGCATCGCCAAGGGCAGCATCGTGAACGCCGATGAAGGCAAAGCGTGGGACGCGCTTCATGCTCAGTTCGAAATGAAGCGCATCAATCACGAAGAAGCGTATTCATTCGACGGCGCTTGCACGAACGCAGCCGAGGAATATTTCAGCCGCTTGCGCCGCGCCGAGATTGGGCACCATCATCATGTCGCTGGCGTTTATTTGCTCCGCTATGCGCAGGAAGCCTCATGGCGCGAGGATCATCGGCGCTTGTCGAACGGCGAGCAGATGGAGCGCCTAGCCGCGTTGATGACGAAGAAAAAGGCTAGCCCCGACTTCACGGGATATTGGCAGCGGCATACGTCATCACGAACAGAGAGGTTGCTGCGATCATGAAGGCGAAAACTATCGGCGTCGTCATAACAACTGGCGCTGATGCGCCTTTCGTTTTAGGGATTCAGTTAATGCCGCTGAACGACGCTGCGGAAAAACTGGCCGGCATCATCAACGCATGCAGGTCTCAAAATGGCCAAAGCGATGGCCAATAATGCATTAGCGTGGCTCCGGCCAAAAAGCCGAACACAAACATCGCGACTTGCTGGTTATCGGCCCGTTTTCTCCGCTCGTAGGCGGCGAGCTTTGCTTGCTGCACTTCGTCGCTATCGTTCCTAATGTCTATCCCGGCAGGTTCATCGAAATCGAGCTCTATCTGTCCATCCGGATGGGTATATGAGCCGCCTAGCAAAGCAATCCGCCGTCGCACTCGTTGCGCGAGAGTCAAACCATCGGCGTTTCCCATGCCAATTGCCTCGCGCTGTCAAGTTGTAAGACTAATTGTAAGACCCAGCTTGATTGCGGCTAATTAACTCATTGATATTCACTAATTTTATTAAACAAAATGGCGGAGGGGGCGGGATTCGAACCCGCGATACGGTTTCCCGCATACACACTTTCCAGGCGTGCGCCTTCAACCACTCGGCCACCCCTCCGCGAAGCGCGCAATATATTCACGCACGCCTTAAACGCAATCGCCGCAAACGGTCAGCGCTTGGCCTGCTCGCGGACCGGACAGCGCATGGACAGGCGCGGCCGCGGCGCCTATTCTTCCCCGCGCCGATTCACGCCATTTCTCCATCCGAACGACGAGACCATGCTGCGACTCCTCACACGACTGATCGGCCTGCTCCTGCTCGCCGGCGGCTTTATCGCCCTCATCGTCGACGGCACCCGCTCGATCGCCGCCGGGCGCCTGATGGTGACAAGCATCAATCGGGGAGCGTCAGCGGTCTTTCCCGGCCTCTACCAGTCGATGCAGTCGAGCGTCGAGAATATCTCGGCGTTTTTGTGGGACCCGGTTCTGACGACGCTGATGACGGCGCCGGTCAGCGTGGCCTTCGGCGGCGTCGGCGCGCTGCTCATTCTGCTCAGCCATCGCCGCCAGGCGCCGCTTTATTACGCCCGGCGCTAGAGCGCCCTCTAAACTTTGGGAATCGATCACGTCGCTTGCATTTGGGCGATTCCGCCCGAATGCAAATGACGTGATCTAGGCTCAGGACTCATTGATTGAGGAAGAAGGCGACGGCTGCGACGATACAGATTGCCGAGAAGAAGGCGTGCGCGCAACGGTCATAGCGGGTGGCGATGCGCCGCCAATCCTTGAGTTTGGCGAA
>NZ_JBFWVN010000037.1:23074-36453 GCF_050246715.1 Methylocystis sp. | reverse complement strand
ATTTCTTTTGCAAGCTCAAGCAATTTCGGGCCATCGCAACGCGCTACGACAAAACCGCTCGAAATTTTCTCGCCGCGATCCACCTCTCCGCAGCTATCGTCTGGCTCAATTGATGACAGGCCCTAGTATACGTGCATCGAATGCCATTGAAGCTGAATTTTGGAACGCCGACCAAAGGAAGTGGACGTAGGGAACAAAACAGCCGGACAATACTCGTCCTCAATCCTGCAGCGGGCCCCAGGCGGGATCGCTCGCATAGCTCGGCGTCGGCACTTGGACCTCGGATTGACCGAAGACGTCGACCATGTAGATTTTCGGTCCGCCGCCGCCGCCGGAGTCTCGAAAGAACATCAGGAAGAGGCCGTTCGGCGCCCAGGTCGGGCCTTCATTGTGAAAGCCTTCGGTGAGAATGCGTTCGCCGGAGCCGTCGGTCTTCATCACGCCGATCGCGAAATTGCCGCCGTTCTGCTTGGTGAAGGCGATGTAATCGCCCTTTGGCGACCACACCGGCGTCGAATAGCGGCCGCCGCCAAACGAGATGCGTTTCGCGTCGCCGCCCTGCGCGCCCATGATGTAAATCTGCTGCGAGCCGCCGCGATCGCTCTCGAAGACGATGCGCGCGCCATCCGGAGAGTAGCACGGCGCCGTGTCGATCGCGGCCGTGTCGGTCAAACGCATCGTCGTGCGCGAGCGGATATCCATCGTATAGAGATTCGTCGTCGAGCCCTGTGACAGCGACATGATGATTTTCTGCCCGTCGGGCGAGAATCGCGGCGAGAACGTCATGCCGGGAAAATTGCCGACGACTTCACGCTGGCTGTTTTCGATATTCATCAACAGGACTTTCGGATCGCCGTCGGCGCCGAAGGACATGTAGGTGACGTCAAGCGAATTGGGCGAAATTCGCGGCGTGACGACGAGTTCGTCGCCGCGCGTCAGATAGCGCACATTAGCGCCGTCCTGATCCATCATGGCGAGGCGCTTGCGGCGCCGGTTTTTCGAGCCCGTTTCGTCGACGAAGACGACGCGCGTGTCGAAGAAGCCTTTTTCGCCGGTGATCCGGGTGAAGACGGCGTCGGAGAGGAGATGCGCGACTCGCCGCATATTGGCGGCTTCGGTCACATATTGCTGGCCGGCGACCTGTTCGCCCGTCGTCACGTCGAAGAGTCGGAACTCGGTTTTGAGCCTGCCGTCGCCGGCGCGTTGCGAACGCCCGGTCAGAACGAATTGCGCGTTGACGGATTTGAAGGCGGCGAGATAGGGCGCTGCGTCGGGCGGCGCGGCGTTCGCCGGCAGCGCTGAAGGCTCGATCGGATTGAGGAACACCGAGCGCTTGAAATTATTCAGCGTCACCGAAGTCACGGTGCGCGCGGCTTCGTCGCCGACGAAAGGCGCGACGGCGATATTGATCGGCTGAAAGCCGCCGCCCTTGAGATCGATGATGCGTCCAGCGCGCGCCAATGCGGCGGGAAGGAAGGGGGCGAACGCCGCACCGGCGATAAGGCCGGCGGCGCCGCGTCGGGTGATGCTGTGTGTCATGGGCGAAATCTTTCCAGCATCGCCGTGAAGAAACCGTAACGCGTCGCGGCGATGGGCGTTGTCGGAGGGAGCGTCATTGCCCCCTCCTTGTCCCTCCCCCGCGTCGCTTCGCGCGCGGAAGAGGGGACTCTAACGATCGGCGTTAGCGCAATGGCGGCAAAGCGCGGAAACCTCTTTCTTTCCCGCGTCAGCGGCGGAGGGTTGGGGAGGGGGCGGATGCAGCCGGTCACTAATTCGCATCCTGGAAGCGGATCGTGACCTCGCGCAGCGCCTCTTCATAATAGGGCATGAACTCGGGCGGAATCCGCATCGGGCTGCAGCGGCGCACCGCCTGCATCGCCTGTTCGCCGCGGGCGTGTTCAGTCGGGGTCGCTGAAGCGTTCAGCAGTTTGGGATGGCCATCGAGGGCGCCGTCGCGCGACAGATGGAACTCCACGATCGGCGTATAGGTCTGCCTGCCCAGCGACAAGGCGGAGGCCCAGCAAGGGTAATAGTGATCGTGGATGTAGGCGGCGATGCGCGCTTCCATCGAGGCCGACATTTTGGCGGCCGCCCCGGTCGGCGCGCCGGCCGCCGCCGTCTGCATGGCTCGGCCGGTCGCGGCCTTGCGCTGCGGCGCTTCGCGACTGAGCAATTTGGAAATGCTGGCGGCGTCGAATTTCGTTTTTGGCGGAGCCTCGTCGCCCGATTTCGGTTTCGATTGCTTGACCGCCTTTTCCGCCAATTCGCCGATTGTCGGTTCAGGCTTAAGCTTTTCTGGCGGCTTCTTGCTTGCGAGGAGCTTCGCCACTTCGTCCAGCTTGAGCCGATCCTTCGGTTTCTCCGAATGCGCCGCATCCTTTGCCGAATTGTCCGCCTTGGCCGGCGGCTTCGGCTTCACGACTTCAGCTTCTTCCGGCTCCTTTTCGGCCGCCTTTTTGTTCGGTTCCGGCGCCGCGGCTTTAGGCTTGGACGGTTTCGGCTCGGGCTGTTTTTCCTCAGGCTTAGGTTGCGGCTCCGGCTTCGGCGGCTGGGCGGCGACGCGCTTTGGCGGGGTCGGCTCGGCCTCGTCGGCGGAGGGCTGCGGCAGCGGACGCGCGGGCGGGAGTGGCGTCGCAACGTCCTTTTTGGCTTCTGCGAGCGGCGGTTCCGGCTTCGCCTCGGCTTCGGGCGCAACCTTGTCGACGCGCGGCGTCGGCTTGATCTCGCGCGCGGTCTTCTCGCCCTTCATGATCTGGTTGAGATCGCTGTCGGTGACGAGGTCGATCGCAACCATCTCCGCCGCATCGTCAAACCTCTTGTCGGAAAAGAGGACAAGCGCCGCCAGAAGCAATCCGGCGTGGATTGCCGAGGAGAGCGGAAGACCGGGTTCGGAGCGCGAAATTTTCATTTCCGCTCAGCTCACTTCTTCTCCTGCTCCGTCACCAGCGCGACCTTCTTGTAGCCCGCGCTCGTGACGAGCGACATCACCTCCGCCACGCGGCCGTAATTCACCGCCTTCGAGCCGCGGACATAGATGCGTTCGTCAAATCCCTGCTTGGCGGCTTCCTTCAGCCTGTCGAGCAATTGCGTCGTCTCGACCGGCTGATCCATTAGAAAGACCTGTCCCTTTTCGTCGATCGCGATCGAGACCGGCTTCTGGTCGATGTTGAGCGCGCCGGCCTTCGTCTGCGGCAGATCGACGGCGACGCCGGTCGCGAGGAGCGGCGCCGCCACCATGAAGATGATGAGCAGCACCAGCATCACGTCGATGAACGGCGTCATGTTGATTTCAGCCATGGCGCCGTAACGCGGCACGCCACGCCGCCGCCTGCCGCCCTTGCGTCCCGGAGCCGAGAGGGAAGCGCCCATGCCCGCTCCTTACGCTGCGCGGTCGCGGTTCGACGAGGCCGCGTGCTGGTCGATCTGCCGCGACAGGATCGCCGAGAACTCATCGGCGAAGCTTTCCATCCGCGCCTGCGCCTTGGCGACGTCGCCCTGCATCTTGTTGTAGGCGATGAGCGCCGGGATGGCGGCGAAGAGGCCGATGGCGGTGGCGAGCAGCGCTTCGGCGATGCCCGGCGCGACGACGGCGAGCGAGGTGTTCTTCGAGGCCGCGATCGAGCGAAACGACGTCATGATGCCCCAGACCGTGCCGAAGAGGCCGACGAAGGGGCCGGCGGACGCCACGGTCGCGAGCACCAGCAGATTGGATTCAAGCTTCTCCACTTCGCGCGCGATGGAGACGTCGAGCACTTTCTCGATGCGCGCCTGCAGGCCCATGAAGGAGGCGCTGGCGCCCGCCTGGAAGGAGCGCTTCCATTCCCGCATCGCCGCGACGAAAAGCGTTGCCATGCCGGTCTGCGGCCGCTCGGAAAGCTTGCCGTAAAGCTCCTCGAGCGAATTGCCCGACCAGAAATTTTCCTCGAAACGATCCATGGACCGGCGCAAGCGCGCAAAAAGCAGCGTCTTGTCGATGATGATCGCCCAGCACCACACCGAGGCGGCGAGCAGCCCGAGCATGACGGCTTTGACGACGATGTGCGCGCCCCAGAACATGGTCCAGATCGTGATGTCGGCGGCGGGAGCGGCGAGGGGAGCCGCGGCGATCTCGGCTGGATTCATGATTTGTCCTTGAGTCGGCTGGCGCTCTATGGCGACTTCGGCTGCGACGCCCGGTCTATCGCCCGCAATTTCGCCATTTGTGGGGCTGCGGTGCGGCGCACAACAAACCATAGCGGGGAGGCGTTAACAAGCCGTAAGGGTTAAGAAGACCGCCCAATTGGGAAATCCCGCGCTATTCGCACTCATGCCGGCATCAGGCAATCTTCACACGCTTCGGCGCTGCGCCAGTTGCGCCTAATCGTCGAGCCGCCAAATCCACCAGCCCTTGTGTTGATAGACGAGGGAAAACCGCGTCGGCGGCGCGGGCAGGGAGGTGGAGAACGGCAGCAGCCGCGCGATCAGCCGGTCGCCGTCGCTCTTTTGTGCAAAATAATGCAGCCGCGTCGCGCCGCTGATCGGTTCGACGGCGAAGCCGCCTTCGATCTTCTCGTCGCGCAGCCATTGCTGCGCGGATTTGATCAGCCCGTGCGAGACGCCGGTCGCGGCGAAATCCTTATGGGCGATCGAGAGCTTTTGCGGCTTTGCTACGGCGAGCCGCCACACGTCAGAGATGCGCACGGCGACATAGGCTGGCTTGCCGTCAGCAAGCTTCTTCATGGAGTCGGCGGCGCGCGCCTCGTCAGTGTCGAGCAGCGCGTCGATGAAGCGGGTAAAGCTCTCCGTTGAGGCGACCGGAGCGCCTGCGCCCCAGCGCGCGCGTTCCGGCGCCGTGGCGGCTGACCAGGCGGCCGGCGTGAGAAGGCCGCGCGCCTGGGCGTCGTCGAGCGGCGCGGCGCGGCTGGCGACCAATCGTATCGCGCGCGAAAAATCCCACCAGGCGAGCACGACCGCGTCCTGCGGGACATTTTCGCGGATCGCGGCGAGAACCTTCGTCGCGTCCTCCGCCGTAACGTCGGAGAAAAAGATCGGCTCGGTAACTTCATTGCGCCACCTCAGCGGCGTCAGCCGGCCTGCCTCATCGCGCGCGATGATGCCGATCGCGAGAGGACGGCGCTCGTCCTTCGCCGATATCTCGATTTGTTGGAGCCGATCGGCGCTAAGCCCAAAGCCGTCGGCCTCCTTCACCGCTTCCGGCGAGACCGGCGCGAGCCGCGTCTCAAAAGGAACGGTCGGATTGAGGCCCGCGTAAATCGCCCAGCCGAGCAGGGCAAAGCCGAAAACGATGAGCGCGACGCCGGCGATGAGCCGAATGCGGGGAATCATGCGAGCCTAACTATCAGAGTTCCGATTGCTCCCGCACCCGAATGTCATTCCCGCGAAAGCGGGAATCCAGAGCAACAGCCGGTTCTATCGCAGAAGGCCCCTGGATTCCCGATCGCGCTTCGCGCGTCGGGAATGACATTGCGGGTTCTCCGCGATAACAGCGTCGTCATTGCGAGGAGCGAAGCGACGAAGCAATCTAGAGCGTCTTCGTCACGCTGGATTACTTCCCGCTGCGCTGCGCTCCCGGTCGCAATGACGGCGGCAAGATTGATTACACGTCCTTGCGACCGCGCCGCATCAGCAGGCCGGCGCCGGCAAGCATCGCCAGCAGACCCAGGCCGCCCGCGAAAGCGCGGCGCGTCGGCGAATTAAGATCGAGATCGCCGCGCTTCTGCCCGGCGATGCGCTTCAGCTCGGCGCGAATCTCCGCCGCTTCGCGCAGCTTCGTATCCTCGTCGTTGATTTTCGCCGCCGCGCCGATGAGCTGCGACCAGCCCTCGGTATAGGTGTAGCCGCCGGGGTTCATATGCGCGAGCCCCTTGTAATGCTTGATCTGATGATGCTCCCACATGTCGGCGAAGACATATTCGATGGCGCTCGGATTATTGCCCTTGTGCCAGAACAGCTGGAAGAACCCGCCCGCGTCGTCCTTCTCCGGCGGCGGCGGCGCCGGGCGGTTCGTCGTCTGACCCGGCAGAAGCTTGTCGTTGTATAGTTTGACGAGAACGCTGCGCGCCTTTTCGGTAATGTCGAGGCCGGAGATGATCCCCTTGTCCATGTCGTCGAGATAGGCGCGGGCGAAACTGTCGGAGTGACAGTTCGAGCAGGTCGACACCCATGACTCCTTACGCTGCGTGAACCAGGGATGATTTAAATTCTCGGCGATCTTCGGCATCGGCACGAAGGCCCAGCGCGCCTTGCGCACCATATTGTGCGTGAACTTGCCCTGATACTCCATGTGGCAGAAGGCGCAGGTCGGGGCGTTCATATGGCCCTTCTCCATCGTGTCGGCGAGACGGACGTTCCAGTCCCATTTGTCGCCGCGCGTCTGATAGATCGTGCCGTGCTTTGAGAGCATGTAGCCTTCGAATTCATTATGATCGACGCCGTTGTGGCAAATCGCGCAGGCCTGCGGCTTGCGCGCTTCGACCGCCGAGAATTCATGGCGCGTATGGCAGGAGTTACATGTCGTCTGCGGCGTGTGACAGAAGGTGCAGCCTTCCGCGACTTCGCGCTGCTCCATCGCCGCCCACACCGCGTTCTCGACATTGGCCTTCATCGACAGCGCGTGTGACGGATGGCCGGGCTTCCATTGGTCCTGCGGCCAGGTGAAAGTGTCGCGCTCGGATTCGCGTTCGGCGAATTGCTGCACATGGCATTGGCCGCAGGCGGCGGCGTCGGGCATTTTCAATTCGGTCTGGTGCTGGCCGTGATCCTTGCCGACGCCCATGTGACAGTCGATGCAGCCGACCTCCTTTAAATTCTCGCCGGCCTTGAGCGTCCCCATCGAACGGAGGTTGTTCTCGACCTCCGCGATCATCGCTTTTTTATAGGCGCGCGCATCCGAGTCGGGGAGATTGCGGATCGAATCGAGATTGCCATGCACGCTGCCCTTCCAGCTATGAGTCCAGCCGGGCGTGACTTGGCTATGGCATTCGACGCAGTCGCCGCGCTTGGCGTCGATCTCGATCGACTGCGGCGGCTTATAGAAATCATGCGGATTGAGATATTTCGAGATCGGGATCGGCTCCCAATATTTCGAGAACGACCCTTTGCCGGCGCCTTGCGATTCGTCGTAATAGCGCTTTGTCAGCGCGTCGTAGAGCTCTTTGGGCGAGGCTGTCTTCGCGAGACCCAGCGCTTTGAAGGTTTCATCCGGCGTGTCGGCAAAGGCTGGCGCGCCAGCGGCGAAGCTCAGCGCGAGCGCCAGGATCGGCGCAAGGCGGGCCGCGCAATCGAAAACCTTCTTGAAATACGGCATGTTTCCTCGCCCCTTCTATGCCTGGCTGCATTCTCGGCTCCGGCGCGACGAGTGGGAAGGACCACAGACGCCGCCGTCGATGAGGCCACGCCTTCCGCTCGTCAATGCGCGCCGTGACAATAAATGAAGTGAAGCCATGACGATTCGTTCCTTCTCCTCCGCCTTACGGACCGCCGATGCGCCGCCCGGCATGCGCCTTTACGCGATCGGCGACATTCACGGCCGCGCCGATCTTCTGCACGCGCTCGCCGAAGCGATTGCTGAGGATGTCGCGGCGCGCCCTTGCCGACAGGCGGTCACGATTTTCGTCGGGGATTATATCGACCGCGGGCTTGGCTCCAACGGCGTTTTGAAGCGCTTGTCCTCGGGGGATTTCCCGACGCCGATCGTCGCGCTGCGCGGCAATCACGAAGACGCGCTGCTGCGCTTTCTCGACGACGCGGAATCGCTCGACGACTGGGTCGACAATGGCGCGCTGACGACGTTGCATTCCTATGGCGTCGACGCCGGCGCGGAAGTGGCGATTGGCGGCGCCTCGCGGGTCCGGGTGAAATTTCTCGCGCATTTCCCTAAAGAACATCGCCGCTTCATCGAAGAAACCAGGCTTTGGGCGGAATATGGCGGCTATTTCTTCTGTCATGCCGGCGTGCGGCGGAGCCACCTGCTACATCTGCAGAACCCGCATGATCTGATGTGGATTCGCGAGGGGTTTCTCGACGACGAGCGCTCTTTCGGCAAGGTGATCGTGCATGGCCACACGCCGCATCGCGACGTCGAGGATTTGCCGAATAGGATCAATCTCGACACTCAGGCGTTCAAGACCGGCGTGCTGACCGCGGTGGCGCTGGAGGGCTTCGAGCGGCGGTTTATTCAGACCGCGTGACGCGTCAGCCGACGCGAAGCTTGAAGGCGTTTTCGAGATGGCGGGGCAGTCGGCCCGGCGCGAGAAAAATCGCGTCGGCGCGCAGCGTGTAACTCATCGCCCAGGGGTTCGCCGCGAGCCAGCGGCTCACGGCCTGCGAGAAGCGCCGCTGCTTTTGCGGCGTGATGGCGATGAATGCGTCATCGAGATCGCCGCGCGCTTTCACTTCGACGAAGACGATGGCGCGGCCGCGCCGCGCGACGATGTCGATCTCGCCGCCATGCGCGCGAAAATTGCGCGCGAGAATTTGATAGAGCCGCGCCCGCAGCCACAGCGTCGCCAACGTCTCGGCGCGAAGGCCGTAGACATAGGCGGCGCGGCGGGAGGGGTCTTTTGTCTCGCTCATCATGAAACAGGGGTGATCACTGTGCCCCCTCCCTGTCCCTCCCCCGCTGCGCGGGAGAGGGGACCCTAACGACGCAGATTGCGCAGTTTCATCACAGGGACCCGAGTCGGACTCCCTCTCCCGCGAAGCGGGGGAGGCTTGGGGAGGGGGCGCAAGCTTATCTTACTTCCCCCGCCCAGCCGCGAGCTCCAGCGCCCGCGCATAGACCTGCCGGCGCGGCTGGCCGGTCGCGGCGGACACGACGCTCGCCGCGTCCTTCAGCGAATGCGCGGTCAGCGCCTCTTCGATCTTGGCGTCGAGGTCAGCGGCCGAGGCTTGCGCCGCGTCCGTGCCCGGCGGGGCGACCAGCAGAACTATTTCGCCTTTCGGCGGCTCCTCTTCGGCGAGCGCAGCGGCAAGTTCGTCGAGCGGCCCGCGACGCACCGACTCGTACATCTTAGTCAGTTCGCGCGCGATCGCGGCGTCGCGTTTGCCGAGCACCGCCGCGCAGTCGGCGAGCGTCTCGAGCAATCGCCGCGGGCTTTCGAAAAACACCAGCGTGCCGGGAATATGCGCGAGTTCGGCGAGCCGCGCCCGGCGCGGACCGCTCTTGTGGGGCAGAAAGCCCTCGAAGAAGAAGCGGTCGGTCGGCAGTCCTGCGACAACCAGCGCCGCCAGCACTGCAGAAGGGCCGGGCACCGACGTGACATGCACGCCTTTCTCCAGCGCTTCCTGAACCAGCCGAAAGCCAGGGTCGGAGACGAGCGGCGTGCCGGCGTCGGAGACGAGCGCGAGCTTCGCGCCGGCCTCGAGCCGCGCCAGAAGATGCGGGCGAATGACCCTGGCGTTATGCTCGTGATAGGCGACGAGCGGCGTCGAAATCCCGTAATGGGCGAGCAGGGTCTTGGTGACCCGCGTATCCTCGGCGACCACGGCGTCCGCCGCCGCGAGCGTGGACAGCGCTCGAAAGGAAATATCCTTCAGATTGCCGATCGGCGTCGCGACAAGGTGAAGTCCTGGCTCGATCCGTTCCGCTTCGGCGCGCAGGCCGAAGGCGGCATAGCTCGCGGCGGGCGGGGGAGAGGCCTCGATGGTCATGCGCGTCGCTCTTTTTCGTTCTTTATAAGATACACAATGTTCGATTAACAGGACAAGTTCAAACTACGCATAGCATGCGCTTCAAGACGCCCCTGGCCGCAATTCTTCCAAATGGCCCATCTATTGACATTCCGCCAGGGACTCGGACCTTAGCGCAGATGAGCCGCGCCATGGCGAAAGCCTTCGGCGCAGGGAGATATGATGCCGACATTGTCTTCTCACGGGCGCGCCGGCGCGCCCAGGCGCCGGGCCGTGATGAAACATGCCGCGCTTCTGGGCCTCGCGGCGCTGCTTGCCGGCTGCAATCCGATCAGCGGACCCTGGTCGTCCGGCAGGCGCGACCTGAAGTTGAGCGCCTCGACCCAGACCGGGCCGGCGGAAGGCGAGACCATCGGAACCGGCGCGGTGAAAATTGCGCTGATTGTGCCTTTGACGGGGCCGTCGGGCCCGTCCTCGGTCGGCGGATCGCTGTTGAACGCCGCCAAGCTCGCTTACGCCGACAGCGGCGAGAATGACGTGACGATCCTCGTCAAGGACGACCGCTCGACGCCGTCGGGCGCGGCGGCGGCGACCCAGACGGCGATCAATGAGGGCGCGGAGATCATTCTCGGTCCGGTGTTCGGCGCCGGCGTCAAGGAGGCCGGCCGCGTGGCGCGCGCCGCCAACAAGCCGATGATCGCCTTCTCCACCGACTCATCGGCCGCCGGCCGCGGCAGCTATCTCTTGTCCTTCGCGGTCGAGGGCTATGTCGATCGCGGCGTCAGTTACGCCTCGCAGCACGGCAAGAAGTCGATCGCCGCGCTCGTTCCCGAAAACGACTATGGCACGCTGGCGATGGCGCAGTTCCAGCAGAGCGCCGCGACTTACGGCATCCGCGTGCCGGTGATCGAGCGCTACAAGCCGGGCGCGCCGGGCGAGTCGGTGAAGCGTCTCGCCGCCGCGCGCGATCAGTTTGACGCGCTGTTCATTCCCGAACAGGCCGAAGCGATGTCCGCCGTGTCGAAGGAGCTCGTGGCGAACGGGATCGACTCGAAGAAGGTGCAGATTTTCGGCACGGGTCTCTGGAACGACGCGCGCACGCTCAATCTGCCGGCGCTGCAGGGCGCCTGGTTCACCGCGCCGGAGAACGCCGGCTTCAACGCCTTCGCACAGCGCTACAAGGCGAAATATGGCTCCGACCCGGCGCGGGTGGCGACGCTCGCCTATGACGCGGTGTCGCTCGCCATCGCGCTGTCGCGCTCGCAGGGCTCTCAGCGCTATTCGGAAAGCGTGCTGACCAATCCGTCCGGCTTCAACGGCGCCGACGGCGTCTTCCGCTTCAAGCCGGAGGGCGTCAATGAGCGCGGGCTTTCGGTGCTGGAGATCGGCGGCGGCACGGCGAAAATCATCTCGCCGGCGCCGCGCAATTTCACCGGCAACGGGGCGTAGGTTGGGCGACGCCATGAAATAACTGAACCGGGGTTGGCGAGCCTCCTGGCTCGCATGGTTGCGCCCTATGGGGGAGGGTTACGCCGTAGCCGTTTCGCCCGCGATCTTGCCGAAATCGGCGACGCCCATCATCACCCGGCGCAGTTCGGCCAAGAGGCGCAGGCGGTTCAGGCGCAGATCGGCGTTCTCCGCATTGACCGTCACATCGTCGAAGAAGGCGTCGACCGGCGCGCGCAGTTTCGACAGCGCGCGCATGGCGCCGGCGAAATCTTCCGTCTTGAGATGCTCGGCGGTCTCTTCGCGGGCGCGGGCGATCGCGGCGGCGAGCTTATGCTCCTGCGGTTCGATCCGAAGATTTGGCGCGTGGCGATGCGCATAGGCGTCCGGCCCGTCCTTCTTCTCCTCGATCTTGAGAATATTGACGGCGCGGCGGAAGCCGGCGAGCAGGTTCTTGCCGTCGTCGGTTGCAAGGAATTTGTCGAGCGCCTCGACCTTGCGGGTGATCATGAGCAGATCGTCCTGTAGCGGCGCGCTCGCAGCTTCTTCCTTCTCGGAATCTGCGAAAGCGACGGCGCCAAGCGCCGCATCTATCAGATCGTATCGCGCCCCCTTGTCGCGCAAGTAGACCTTCAGGCGATCGATGAAAAATTCGAGGAGGTCCGTGGCCGCGTCATGCCCGGACTTGTTCCGGCCATCCACGCCGTCACGTTGCGCGTGGATGGCCGGGACAAGCCCGGCCATGACGCCGTGGAGCGGCAACCGAAGCTCATTCTCCAGCACGAGCCTGATCACGCCCAACGCCGCCCTGCGCAGCGCGTAAGGGTCCTTGCTGCCTGTCGGCTTTTCGTCGATCGCCCAGAAGCCGACGAGCGTGTCGAGCTTGTCGGCGAGCGCCACGGCGATCGATACCGGATCGGTCGGGATGCGGTCGTTCGGGCCCTGCGGCTTGTAATGTTCTTCGATCGCCGAGGCGGCGCTTGCGTCCTCGCCTTGCGCGGTCGCGTAATAGCGGCCCATCAGCCCCTGCAGTTCGGGAAACTCTCCAACCATTTCGGAAACGAGATCGGCCTTGCAGAGCGTCGCCGCGCGTTCGGCGAGAAAGGCGTCGGCGCCGACGATTGGCGCAAGCGCCTTCGCCAGCGCTGCGATGCGCTTCACCCGCTCGCCCTGCGTACCGAGCTTTTCGTGAAAGACGATTGAATCGAGCTTCGGCAGCCGCTCTTCGAGCTTCGTCTTGAGATCGGTCTCGTAGAAGAATTTCGCGTCAGACAGTCGCGCCGCGATGACGCGCTCATTGCCGGCGACGACTGTCGCGCCGCCGTCGCTGGCTTCGATGTTAGAGACGAGGATGAAGCGGTTCGTGAGCTCCCCGTCCTTGCGCAGCACGAAGCATTTCTGATTCACGCGGATCGTCGCGCGGATCACTTCCGGCGGAATGACAAGAAAACTCTCGTCGAATTTCCCCATCAGCGTCACGGGCCATTCGACGAGTCCCGCGACTTCTTCGAGCAGTCCCGCGTCCTCGACCAGCTCCAGCCCCTGCGCGAAGGCGAGGTCCTTCGCGTCGTGCAGAATGATGTCGCGCCGGCGCGCCGGATCGATGACGACCATCGCGTGTTCGAGCGCCAGCGCGTAATCATCGAAGCGCTTCACCTGGATCGCGTAGGGCGCCATGAAGCGATGGCCGTAGGTCACATTGCCCGACGCAACGCCGTCGACCTCGAACACCACGACGTCGGGCGTTTCAGTCTCGGGCCCGAAGGTCGCGACGATCGAATGGAGCGGACGCACCCAGCGCAGCGACTCCGTGCGCTCGGACGCCGCGCCCCAGCGCATCGATTTCGGCCAGGGAAAGTTTTTGACGATCTGCGGAAGAATGTCGGCCAGCACGTCGATGGTTTGCGCGCCGGCGCGTTCGATGACCGCGAGATAGAATTCAGCGCCCTTCTTGTCCTTCTCGATCCTCGCCTGATCGAGCGAGGCAAGTCCGGCGCTCTTCAGAAAGCCGGCAATCGCCGCCTCCGGCGCGCCGACGCGCGGTCCTTTGCGTTCTTCGCGCACATCCGGCTGGCGCGACGGCAGGCCGACGACCTGCAGCGCGAGACGACGCGGCGTGACGTAAGCGGCCGCGCCCTCATAGGTCAGTCCGCGATCGACGAGCGCAATGGTGACAAGCCGCTTGAGGTCGTCAGCCGCCTGCCGCTGCATGCGCGCCGGAATTTCTTCGGAGAAAAGTTCGAGAAGGAGATCGGACATTAGGTTCGCTAGGTCTTCGCCTCATTGTCCTCCCGCAGCTTGCA
>NZ_JBFWVN010000037.1:0-23064 GCF_050246715.1 Methylocystis sp. | reverse complement strand
CTTGCTGCGGGTTGGCGTCTTCACCCTCCCCTTGTGGGGGAGGGTCGGTCTGCGAAGCTGTCGGGGGTGGGGTGAAAGCAGAGCTTTCAAGCGACGCTCGTACAGCGCGCCGCATATTGTGTCGAGCGCGCGTGGGCCGTCACCCCACCCCGCGCCTTCGGCGCGACCCTCCCCATCAAGGGGAGGGTGAAATATCTCAGGCGATTTCCTTCTCCGCCGCGCTCGGCGCGTCGAGCAGGAATTTCTCCACTTCCAGCGCCGCCATGCAGCCGAGCCCCGCCGCGGTGACCGCCTGACGGTAGATTTCGTCGGCGACGTCGCCGGCGGCAAAGACGCCGGGCATGCTGGTCCGCGTCGTTCCCGGCTCGACGTCGATATAGCCGGAGGGCTTGATCGTCAGCTGGCCTCGGAACAGTTCGGAAGCCGGCGAATGGCCAATGGCGACGAAGACGCCGTCGACGGCGAGTTCATGCGTCGCGCCGGTGGCGACGTTCTTGAGCCGCGCCCCGGTGACGCTCGGCGGATTGTCGCCGCCGACGATTTCATCGACGACGTGATTGAAGAGAATCGAGATATTTTTCTGCGCGAGCAGACGCTTCACCAACACGCGTTCGCTGCGGAATTCGTCGCGGCGGTGGACGATCGTCACATGCGACGCGAGATTGGAAAGATACAGCGCCTCCTCGACCGCGGTGTTGCCGCCGCCGACGACCAGCACTTTCTTGCCGCGAAAGAAGAAGCCGTCGCAGGTCGCGCAGGCGGAGACGCCGAAGCCCTTGAACTTCTCTTCGCTCGGCAGGCCGAGCCATTTCGCCTTGGCGCCGGTGGCGATGATCAGCGAGTCGCAGGTGAAGGTCTTGCCGCTGTCGCCGGTGAGCCTGAACGGCCGCTCGTCGAGCCGCGCCTCGACGATATGGTCGGAGACGAGCTTGGTCCCGACATGTTCGGCCTGGAGGCGCATCTGCTCCATGAGCCAGGGCCCTTGGATCGGCTCGGCGAAGCCGGGGTAATTTTCCACCTCGGTGGTGATCATGAGCTGGCCGCCCTGATCGAAGCCTGCGATGAGCATCGGCTCGAGCAGCGCGCGAGCGGCGTAGATTGCCGCCGTATAGCCGGCCGGGCCGGAGCCGATGATGATGACGCGCGCGTGCTGCGGCATGAACGTGGCCTCGCGAGTGACGAAGCCCGCAATCTAGTCATTATCAGCGTCGCCGCAACCGCCAGGAGATTACCAGGTTCCGCCGCCCCACCCCCAGCCGCTCCAGCAAACGTTCGCCCAAATCCGTCGCCAGCCCCATCGAGTCCACGCGCGGCGGAGCTGATAGCAGCCGTCATAACCAGCGGCGCCGTAATAGGGCGAACCGCCGCCCCAGCCGGATCCGGAATAGGCGGGCAGGTCAGTGCGGTAATAGCTCCAGCCCCACGGCTGGCCCCAGCCCGCCGGCCGGCCCGGGCCGGCACGACCGCCCCAACGGCCGGCCCAGTGAACGCCGGGTAGGATGGCGCCACGCTGGCCGCCGCCGCCCCAGCCGAAGCCGGGCGAGGCGCCGCCGCCCCAGCCGAAGCCGCGCCACCCATCCCATGGCTGCGCCCGTGCGACGCCCGATTGGGCCATCAAGCCGATGAGCAGACCGCCCGTCGCGACCGCCATTTTGATTGATTTTGACATGTCCAGCCTCCTCGTCGTTCGAAA
The DNA here is from genome assembly GCF_050246715.1 of Methylocystis sp. Taxonomy (NCBI): domain Bacteria; kingdom Pseudomonadati; phylum Pseudomonadota; class Alphaproteobacteria; order Hyphomicrobiales; family Methylocystaceae; genus Methylocystis; species Methylocystis sp. The sequence continues at coordinate 21,371 of NZ_JBFWVN010000037.1, read as the reverse complement.
TTGCGCAGGCGAGCCGATATGCGCGACTGGCCGCGCTAAATTGTCCGCCGCAACTGGCCAAGCGGGTAAATTGCGCGGGGCTTCTTCGGTTCAAGCCAGGGCGCGCCGGAGATAAGGACGCTGAAACGCCTATGCCTCAACAAATTATTCGATCGTGTTGCGCTTGGGACACAGCGGCTGAGCGACAATCTCATCTTTGGGCGAAAGCTCTTCTAAAATAACGGCTTTTGAGAGCGACGCCGATTCCGCGCTCAGAGCATTCGACGCCGCCAGATAGACCGTCATTCTTTGAGCGTACGCGCCGTCCTTGTTTCGTCACGACCGATTTCTAACCCCGCAGTCAGCCGAGTTGGCGAGGAGAGGCGCGTTTGAACAAATTCGTGATCGGAATTTTCACCCTCGGCATAGCAAGCGCATTGGCGCCGACCTCCGCGGAGGCGACGGAGTGGGTCGGCAAGGCGTCCTATTATGCGCTCAAGGGCCGGACGGCGAGCGGCGTGCGGGTCGGCGCGCTTACGGCCGCGCACCGGACGTTGCCTTTCGGATCGCGCGTGCGCGTGACCAATCTGCGCAACAATCGTTCGGTCGTCGTCACGGTGAATGATCGCGGTCCCTTCACCCGCGGCCGGGTCATCGACGTCTCCGTCGCGGCCGCCGACAGCCTCGGCTTCAGATCGGCCGGCGTCACCCAAGTCAAAGTCGAATCGGTTTCCGACTAATACCGCCACCATAACGCGCTGATCAGTCCGCGTTCGGCGGGCGAATTCACCCCGCCAATCGCAGCGATTGCGCCGAGTTGCAAGGAGAGCGACGCGGTCATGTCATAGACCGCGCTCAGCTGAAATTTCTGCGCGGCGACGACGCCGGCGGGGCCGCCCCGCGGCGCGAAGCCGGCGTAGCTTTGCGCGAGCAGCAGGATCGGGGGCAGGGGGCGCAGGCCGAGCGTGAAGTCGGCGCGGATTTCGTCGCCGTTCTGCCCGTGCGATCGATAGCCGAGCTGCGCATCGAAGAAGCCGGGAAGCCCGAACAGTTCGAACGGCCTGCCGACGAGCAGCCGCACATCGCCCTGGACGGCGTCGCGCATGTCGAGGAACCGCCGCGCCGCCGGCGGGGCCGCCCGCACGCCGGCCTGCAGCGAGACGATGCAATCATTCCAGGTGAAAAGCCGCGTCCGGGCGCCAATCGCGCCCAGCCCCAGTCCGTCATAGCGCACACCTGGCGGCGCCTGGGGCGACAACGGCAGTCCGGCCTTGGCTTCGTCGATCAGCAAATTGAGATGGTCGAATGCCCCGGCTTCGCCGCTAAATTTCATATAGCCGCCTTCAGCGACGACGGTCAGCCAGTCGAGGACGCCATGCTCGACATAGATGCGGGTCTCGAATTTTCCATAGGCGGGCGTCTCGATCAGGCGCCCCTTCGCGTCGTAAGCCTTGCGCGCATCGGCGAAGGTGGTGGTGAGGATCGCCTGTCCCTTGCCTGGCGGTAGGAGCCAAGCGCCGGCGCAGACCGGCTCCGTCGCGGAGGCCGTGATGCAACATACGACAAAAACCGCTAACGCACGCATGGCGCAACGCGAGGCTGAAGGTCGCCCGCCGCCCGCGGTCGTCCCAACCTAATGCTAGGCTTGAACTTTTAGCTTGGCAATCTAAGGCAGCGCTTACGCTCCCAAATGCGCATGCACGTCGCGTCCGCCATGACGCTGCATGATGTCGATCGCCGCGCGCTCACGCTCGTCATTCCAGGCGCGCGCCCAAAGCAGCAGCCCGCCGTGCTTCAATTGCGACTTGGCCCAATTGGCTTGACGGTCGGCGACGAGCTTCGAAATCGCGAGGCCCAAAAAACCGGCGGCGCCGCCGGTCAAGAGGCCAATGGCGATGGCGCTCGTAAGGGACAGGCCGAAGGCGAAGGCGATCCCTGCGCCGACGATCACGCCGACGTAAAACAGGACGCCGACGATCGAGGCCTTGCCGATGTTGAGAGATTCGCTGTCGATGTAGGGAGCGCGGGGCACCCGAGGGCTGTCTTCGAGTTCGTCGGCGCTCATCTCCTTGTCGCCAAGCTTCTGGCGCACTTTGTCTTCCTCGGCGAGGAGGCTGATCTCCGAACGGTCGAATCCGCCGGTGAGAAGATCGTCGATCGCCGACTGCAGCTTGTCGATGGCGTCGAACACGCCGACGACTTCGCGCAGTTCATGTCGTTCTTCGGGGGTAGGAACGTTATTCCCTTCCATCGCGGTGCTCCTGTGCGGCGCTTGGCGCGCGGCCGTGCTCTTGAAGTTAAAGGGAGCGACGCCGCCGGCCTTCAAGGGGCGATCAAATGGGAAAATCGCGATAGGTTATGAGCGGCTGCCGGGCGCGTCTCGAATGAGAAGCGCCGCTGTGGCGAGAGCGCTTTCAGGCGGGGCTTAAGCCGCGCGGCGGTGGGCGGCGCCGCCGAAAAATTCGAGATAGCGCGCGTCGATTTCGGCGACGGGCATCACCACGAAAACGTCGGTCGTGTTGAATTTGCGGTCGACGACCGCGCCTTCGCCGAAACGCGCGCCGACGCGCAAATAGCCCTTGATGAGCGGCGACAGCGCGTCGCGCGCCTTGCGCGGATCGAAGGCGTCATGCGCCAGCATTCGCATCGGCGTGTGCAGCTCTTCTCTTGCGCTGACGCGCCATTCGTCTTCCGCCGGCGCATAATGCGCCAGATAGCTCAACGCCTGCGCATGAGCGAGCGGATTGGCGCCGTGCAGGCTGGCGCAGCCGAACATCACGTCGATGTCATGCGCCCGCACATAGGCGAGAAGCCCGCGCCATAAAAGCTCGATCGTGCGTTTGCTGCGATAGGGCGCGAGCACGCAGGAGCGTCCGAGCTCCAGCGCGCGCTTGCCGGCGTGGCGCGCGAGGAGCGGCGCCACGTCATATTCGCCTTCGGAATAGAAGCCGCCGGCTTTCGCCGCCATATCGTCGCGCATCAGCCGATAGGCGCCGACGATTTTCGGCCTGATCTTGCCGAGTCGGGTCTGCGCCGCATGATCGATGACGATGAGATGATCGCAGAATTTGTCGAACCGGTCGGCGTCGCGGCGAGTGAAGGCGGTGCGCGCGTCGGGAATGGCGCCGCCTTCCTTGTAGAAGACCTGATAGCGGAGACGCTGCGCCTTGCGCACTTCCCGCTTGCCGCGCGCCAGCCGCACTTCGAGCGAGCCCAAACGGCCGAGCGTGTCGCTGAGCGCTTTTTTCATCTGTCTCGGCTGTCTCGAAGCAGGTTGTGGAAAACTGACGAGGGCGAAGATCGTCTGACCGAAATCCGCGTTAACCGTCCACATGTGCGATTCGCTCCGCGTCGATCCATCCGATTGAAGATCACGGAGAGGCGAAGCTTTTGTGACGCGACGATTGCTCCCGCGACGCTAGAGCGCGGAGCGAAAAAGCGGGAACCGATTATTCGCGTAGAGTGCGCTCTAAATCATTGCTAGAGCGCGCTGCGAAAAAGTGGGAACCGGTTTTTCGCGTAAAGCGCGCTCCAAATCAATAGAATCGATCACGTTATCTGCGTTCAGGCGAGTCCATATGGGTGCAGCGTGATCTAGAGTTGTGGAGTTGGCGCGCGCATGACAATCCGGGGGAGGATGAGAGCGACCATGACCGGGAGACTGTGGCGCGTGGGCGCGGCGATCTTGCTCGCCGTTACGCAGGCGAGCGCCGGAACGCCGCTCGACGGCTGCTACGAACGCATCTACGACGAAGCGCATCTTGGCGCGCATCGCCGCCAGATCGTGCGGCATGTGCGAGTGAAGATCGCGCCAACCTCGGTGTCGCCGTCGGAGGGCGGCGACAAGCCGCCCATCGCCGACGCGCATTTTCAGGTCTGGGCGGAAAAGGGGAAAAAGAGTTTCGACTCGCTTGGCGTCTGCTGGGCGCAGGCGGACGGCCTTGTCTGCAACGGCTCGGATTCCGCCGCCGAGACGAGCCTTTGCAAAACGAAGACCCGGGGCGTTCGAGATTGCCGGATCGAAGGCGCGCAATCAGGTCGCTTCCGCATCGCGCCGCGCTCCGACGGCGCGCATGTCTTGGTGACGGAGACGCTCGAACTGCCACAGACGGGGTCGGATGTCGGGCCGTTCCTCTATCTCAGCCCGAACGACCCGGAGAACCGCGACTTTTTGCTGAAGGCCGCGCCACAGAAGACTTGCCAATAGTTCTCGCCGCTTCCCTCGCGCATCATGTCGCCGTTGCGCGCATTCCGTTATTATGGCGCTACCATCCCCGATGGGCTCTGCTTCACGCCGAGGGATCGGGCGCCTACATCCTTTTCTGCTTCTGACGGCCGGCTTAAGGTCGTCTCCTGTTCAAGATCGAGAGTGTCATCATGAAAATCCTGATGGTTCTCACGTCACACGACCAACTCGGCGACACGGGACGCAAGACCGGCTTTTGGCTCGAGGAGCTGGCGGCGCCTTACTATGTTTTCCAGGACGCCGGCGCTCAAATTAGCCTCGCATCGCCGAAGGGCGGCCGCCCGCCGCTCGATCCGAAAAGCAACGAGCCGAGCTTTCAGACCGATATCACCCGCCGGTTCGAGAAGGACGCCGGCGCCAACGCTCAACTCGACGCGACGCTGCGCCTCGATAGCGTCAAGCAGGAAGACTATGACAGCGTCTTTTATCCCGGCGGTCATGGCCCGATGTGGGACCTCGCCGAGGATGAGCATTCGATCAAGCTGCTTGAATCATTCATCGCCGCCGGCAAGCCCATCGCGTTGGTGTGCCACGCTCCTGGCGGACTGCGACACGTCAAAAATCCGGACGGCGCGCCGCTCGTGAAGGGGAAAACCGTGACCGGCTTCACCAATGGCGAGGAAGAAGCGGTCGGCTTGACGAAGGTCGTGCCCTTCCTTGTCGAGGACGAATTGATGAATTGCGGCGCCATATTCTCGAAGGTTAAGAATTGGGGCGTTCACACCGTCGTCGATGGCCGGCTGATCACCGGCCAGAATCCCGGCTCGTCAGGCCCGACCGCCGAGCTTCTTCTCGAAACGCTGCGCAAGGCGAGATAGTGCGGGTCAGGACCATCCCGCCTCGCTCAATGCGCTCGATCGCTCCCAGTGAAGACGGCGGCGCGTAGGAATCGCGCCGCCGCAGTGATACGGATTCCGGTAGATCCGATTGCTTGGACCGTGTCATTCCCGGCAGGTCGAAGGCCTGACCGGGAATCCAGAATCGATCCAAGAATGCTGGTCTAGCCCTGGATTCCCGGTCGCGCGCGTCGGGAATGACAGCCGAGCCCTTCAAACCGATTTCGTATGAGCGAAGCGGTTAGGCCGTAATCTTATGGCATTCTTCCGCGCAAGTTTTACAAGACGCGCCCATCGCGACGCATTCCGAATATTGCGGGAACTTGTCGCATTCTTTCTTGCAAGCGAGGCAGATCGCCTCGACGACCTTCGCCATGGCTGGGGTCGAGGGCGAATTGACCGCCGCCAGACTTTCCAAAGCCGAGCAGGCGGCGATCGTGTCATGGGTAAGCTTGATGCACTCCGCCATGCTCGTGTCATTCATCGACACCATGCCATAGCAGTGCCGCAGATTGTTGTTGCCGTCCAAGACGCATTTGGATGCGGCCTCGGCGAGCGCCTTATATTTCGGCGGGTGCGAGTGATTGGCGTGTGTGGCGGCGTCTTCGGCGAAGGCGGACGAAGCCGTAAGAACAGTGGCGGCGGCGCCGAGCGTTGAAATGAATTCACGACGTTCCATAGGCATACCTCCCATGCTGTTGGCCCCGGTGGCGTTCGGAGCATGTCCAGCATAGGCTTCAGAGCGGATTCGGCAAATATCTCGCGGGCCGATGGAGTCGCGCCTCATGCGCTGCGGCAATCAGCGCTGATGCGCAATATTGGCATAGAATAAGCTTTTGATTTTACTATTGTTCATCCCGCAAAGACCGGGCGTGACAACGTTTGATCGGTTGCGTCGCGCCGGCCCGAGCCTCACTCCCCGTTCAGCGCCATATCGTCGCGGTGGATGATTTCGTCAGGGCCTTTGAAACCGAGGAGCGACTCGATGTCCTTGGTCGAGCGGCCGATGATCTTCGCCGCGTCCGACGCGTCATAGGTCACGAGCCCGCGTCCGATTTCACCGCCCTTGGCGTTGCGGATCAAAATGCAGTCGCCGCGCGCGAAACCGCCTTCGATCCGCGTCACGCCGGCCGGCAGCAGGCTTCGGCCCGAGCGCAGCGCCGTCGCCGCGCCGTCGTCGATATGGACGGCGCCCTTGGGCTCCAAGGAGCCCGCGATCCATTTCTTGCGCGCCGTCACCGGATTGGACGGCGTGAGGAACCAGCTGCAGCGCCCGCCGGCGGCGATGCGCGAAATCGGCGCTTCCTCACGGCCGTCGGCGATCACCAAATGGGCGCCGCCGCTCGTGGCGATTTTCGCCGCCTCGATCTTGGTGCGCATGCCGCCGCGCGAATATTGCGAGGCGGCGCCGCCGGCCATGGCTTCGATCTCGGCGGTGACGCGCGGCACGATCGCGATGTGTCTCGCGTCGGGATTTGAATCGGGCGGGGCGCTGTAGAGCCCGTCGACGTCGGAAAGCAGGATCAGCAAATCGGCGCTCGCCATCGTCGCGACGCGGGCGGCGAGGCGGTCGTTGTCGCCATAGCGGATTTCCGCCGTCGCCACCGTGTCGTTCTCATTGATCACCGGCACGGCGCGTAGCGCGAGGAGCCGCGTCAGGCATTCGCGCGCGTAAAGATAGCGGCGGCGCTCCTCGGTGTCGCCGAGCGTGACCAGCACCTGCCCGGCGACGAGGCCGCGATCGTGCAGAATCTCAGCCCAGAGCCTGGCGAGCGCGATCTGGCCGACGGCCGCCGCCGCTTGGCTGTCTTCGAGCTTCAGCGCGCCGCGCGAAAAGCCCAACACGCTCCGCCCGAGCGCGACGGCGCCGGACGAGACGACGAGCACGTCGGCGCCAGCGCGATGCAGGCCCGCGACGTCATCGGCAAGGCGCTTCAGCCAGGCGCGTTTCGCCGACGCTTTGTCGGGATCGACGATGAGCGAGGAGCCGACCTTGACGACGATGCGCTTGAAGTCGGAGAGGGCGGGAGCGCGCTTGGTCATGCCGGCAGAAGCTGGTTCCGTTCAGTCGCGACGCCATGCCGATTCGACTGCGGCGATGTCGTCGCCCGCCGGAAATGGCGCGTCAAGCGAACGGCTCATACGGATTCGGCGCGGCGTCGACCGTGAGTTAGCCCGCAGCCGCCGGAACTGCAAATGCGCGGCTACAATGCGCCGCTCCGCCGGCGGCGAGCGCCGTCATCGCGTTCATGCGCGCTGCGCGAGGCGCGCTAATCCCCAAGTCCGGCGTGCTCGTCCTCTTCGTTCTGCTTTTCACCGGTCGCCGCTGACAATTCGTCCAGCTCCTCGGTCCAGCACTCGAACTGGCGGCGCCCGTAGTCGACCATGGCCTGGGCGAAGTCTTCCGGCGATTTCGCCGTCCAGACGTCTTGGGCGAATTGCAGCGCCGAACGCGTGTTGATCAGGCCGAATTCCATCAGGCGGAGCGCATGGTCCTGATAGGTCTTCAGCGACGTCGAAACGAAGGTGGCGTCGAGCGCGATCATTTTACTCTCCCGAAGTTGCCTGCCCATAAATCGAGAGGGGACGCGGCCGTGCCGACGCCCCCTCTGCGACTAAAAAGTGATGTTAATATTCAATTATTATACATTTGTTCCAACATGAATCTGTGACAGTGGAGCGGAGTCTTGATATATATCATGCTAGTTCAATAATTGCATGAGCTTGAGTATTAGCTTATCAATGACTCGGGCTGCCGAGGTAAAGCTAGGCGATGCCAGACCGAACGCCAAGCTTCGTCTGAAGCAGATTTACGGAGACAGCGATGCATCGACTCGTTTATTTCAGTAACGTCAGTATTGAATTGAATTTTTTCGCCATCGAAGCGATGGTCGAGGAGGCCGCCGAGCGCAACCGGCGGATGCAAATCAGCGGCGCGCTTCACTACAACGGCCTCAATTTTCTGCAGGTTCTCGAGGGGCCTCAGGAGGCGCTGACGCCGCTCTATTTGCGGATCCGCAAGGACGCCCGCCATTCCGGCGTCGTCAAGCTCGCCAATGAGCGCATTTTTGCCCGCAGCTATCCGGATTTGGGCATGAAGCTGTGTTGCGGCGCGCCCAAGCGCCTGGGGAAGCCTCGGGAAGCGACGCCGCGCGAGAAGGACCTTCCCTCAATGATCGACGCCTTTTTCGGATTTGGCCACGCAACGATGCTCGCTGGACAGAGGTGAGCGCAATTCTTGCTTGGGGAGATCGCCGGCATTTGGCGATTCACGCCGCTCGGCGCCGCTAACATTGGGAATTGCTATGAAAATCGGCTTGGCCATGAGCGACGGGAAGACGGCCAGAGCGCGACACGGGCGGCTTCTGTCCGGTTATCTGGTCAATCTGCATCGCGGAGAGGCGCCGGTCAGAGAACTGATGCTTGCCGACATCGATAGGTTTCAGTCGTTGGGAGCGACCGGATACGCCGAGGATCTCAGAATCGCGCTCAAACGGTTCACGTCGGAATTCATTGACGGAAAGGATCGGCGTTAGATCGTCGGTTTTAAGAGTTTGGTCGCGCTGCATTAGAACGATTCCGACCAAAACTAGGGCGATCTAGTCGATCAATCGCTCGCGAATCTCCCGCTCATAGAGGGCGAGGGCGTCGCTGATCGCCACCTCATAGCGCGGCTCCTGCGGTCGAAGCATTCGCAGATGCGGCGGCAGAGCGGCGAGCTGCGCTTTCGCATAGTCGCGTATGTGTTGGAGGTCGCTGGATTGCGTCGCGATTCGGCGCCCCGAACGCATGAACGGCTCCAGCAATAGAACGCCGGGCAGGGTTTCGCCATGCCGGGCGATGACGTCCCTGACCGCGACGCCGTCTCGATATTCGCGAAAGACCTGCTTGCGGCCGGGGAGCGACCGCTTGCCTGCCGAGAGTTTCATTCGTCCCTCGCCGGCGTATTCGGTCAGCTTATAGGCGATGTCGAGAGCGGGCGCGTCGCTCGACACGGCCATATCCGTGCCGACGCCGAATATATCGATCGGCGCGCCGCGAGAGGTGAGCGCGTCGATGCGCGTTTCGTCGAGGCCGCCGCTCGCGACGATCTGGACGTCGCTCAAGCCGGCCTCATCGAGAATCCGGCGCGCTTCGCGCGACAGCATGTCGAGATCGCCGGAGTCGAGACGCACCGCGCGGATGTTGAAATCCGTCCCGCGCTCCTTCGCCAGCGCGACGACCTTCTTGACGCCTTCGATCGCGTCATAGGTGTCGATGAGCAGCGTCGTATCGGGAAAGACTTCGCTGAACGATCGAAAGGCGTCCATCTCCGACGCGCAGGCCTCGACGAAACTATGCGCCATGGTGCCGGCGACAGGCAGTCCATAGCGCTCGCCGGCGGCGACGTTCGACGTCGACTCCACGCCGCCGATATAGAAGGCGCGCGCGCCGTTCATTGCGGCGTCTATGCCTTGCGCCCGTCTTGCGCCGAAATCGACGACGCTGCGGCCGCGCGCGGCGTCGACGACGCGCGCCGCTTTCGAGGCCAGCATGGTTTGCAGCCCGATCTGATTGAGGACCAGCGTTTCGATGAGCTGCGCTTCGGCGATCGGCGCAACCACTTCCATGATCGGTTCGTTCTCGAAAAACGGCGCGCCTTCGGGCATCGCGTCAATGTCGCCGGAGAAGCGAAAACCGGCGAGCCAGTCGAGGAAAGGCTTTGTCGAAATTTCGAGCGACGCGAGATAGTCGATCTGCTGCGGCTCAAAGCGCAAATTTTCGATTGTTTCGAGAAGTTCGTTCAAGCCGGCGGCGATCAGAAAATTGCGCTGCGGCGGCAGCTTGCGCACGAAGAGACTGAACGTCGCCTGCGCCTCCATCCCCAATTCGAAATAGGCGCGCAGCATCGCCAATTCATAGAGGTCCGTAAAAAGCGCGCTACTGGACACGGACCGCTTCCTTTGCTGCGATTGCCTCATGGCGAAGACGCCTGAGCGCTGATCAAGACCATAGCCATGGCCTCGTCGCGCAAGCAAATCTAGGCGACGCTATGGCGAGCCTCCAGGCTCGCGTTCGATGAGTTGACGCTTCAGTCCTCTTCGATGACGACATTCGCCTTGCGCATTTTTTCGACGGCGATTCTCGCGCCCTCCGCCGTAAGGGCTCGGGCGGCGGCAAGCCAGACATGCGTTTCAAAACCTTCCAACGCCGCATCCAGCGCCGTTTCAAGCACGCAAACATCGAGCGCCAATCCGACGATCAGGACTCGACGCACGCCGAGACGGCGCAAGCGATCGGCCAACCCAGTGGCGTCGAAGTCGGAAAGCTGGTCGCGTTCGGGCGCTTCTCCTTTGCTGACGACGATCGCGCGCTCGGGCAGGCGCAGATCGGGATGAAACTCAGCGCCCGCGCCGCCCTGAACGCAGTGCGCCGGCCATGGACCTCCGGCTTCGCGAAAGCTTGCATGGCCCGGCGGGTGCCAGTCGCGCGACGCGACGATGGGAATGCCTGCGGAGATCGCTTCCGCGATCAGTCCGTTGATCACAGGGACGATGTTGTCGGCGTCTTTGACTTCCAGCGCGCCGCCGGCGCAGAAGTCGCGCTGCAAATCCACAATGATAAGCGCGTCGCCGTGCTTCAGCTTCATCTCTTTCCCAGCCATCCTCCAGGCGTGTTCAGGCAATTCCGACCGCGCGGCCAGCAAGCGAAAGGGCCGCAGCGATACAGGCGAGGCCCGCCACACGCGCGATCCATTCGCCTCGCGGCACAATCTTCTCCAAAAGCACCAGGACCGACAGGCCGGCGATCCAAAGCAGATTCATGATGCCGCCGACGAACAGCAGCGCCATCAGCGCCCAGCAGCAGCCGACGCAATAGGCGCCATGCTCGACGCCCATCCGGATCGCGCCAAATTGGCCGGGACGCCAATGCGCGGAGAGAAAATGGGCCGGCGAGCGGCAATGTCTGAGGCAGGTCTCTTTATACGGCGTGAGCTGATAGAGCCCCGCCGCGAAAAGCATGCCCGCCGATAGCCAGGAATTCAGCGACCACATCAGCATCGAGTGAACGAGGCCCGCCTGTTCGAGCAAAAACTGCAGGACGGCAGCGAGAACCGAGAAGACCAGCCAGGCGATCAGATAGCCGGCGGCGAAGCCTGCCGTCGGCACGACGCCCGCCGCGAGCCGGCCGCTCTTTTGCTCGTGGCGCGTGACGCGCGCGTAAAGCAGAATCATCGGCGCGGCGCTCGGCGCCATCATGGCGATCATCATCACCCACCACATCGCGAGCATGATCGCCCAATAGACGCCGGTCCATTGCTGCGGCATCGCCGCATCGTCAGAGAACGCGCCGGGCGAGATCGCGATGCGGGTCATGGCGCGCATGCTCATGCCCGTGCCGGCGCCGGTCATGACATAGAACCAAGAGAGCGCGGAGATGATGATCAGACCGCCGATGACGATCATCCGGTCACGCCGGAGAAGAGCTTCAAAGGCCGTCGTTTCCACCGCAGCTTCCGCCAATCAGTTGCGGACCGGACCGTGATTGTTGAGGTGAAGACGCGCGAACTGGCCGTAGCTGTTCTTCAATGTGAGCGGTATCGGACCGCGCACATTCGAGGACGCGCTGCCGATCTCCGCGATCGAATATTCGAAGCCATGCGGCAGGTCGATGCGCACCCGGTGCGGATCGCCAGTCACCGGATTGCGGATCGGTTCGCCAATCGTTTCGAAATAGCCCTCGACGTTGATCCGGCCTTTACGCTCTTCGATGTCGACGTCGAAGTCGATCTTGGTGAAGACCGGATCATAAACGGTCTCCACCGTCGACGCGAAAACATTGAACATGGTGGCGAAGGGATCGGTCTCGCCGCCGGACATCACTGTCAGCAAAGCGTTGCGCTGATCGTCGCTCGCGCTTTCATCGACGATCGGCAGACATTTGCCGTTGCCCTCATGCACCGCGCCCGGCCACCAGAACACGAACGCGATACGAGCGCCATCGAGTGAGACATCGCCGAAATGGCCCTTGTCGATCGCGATGGCGCCGGCGGCCTCACAGCGGCCGTGAGTCGGCAGATCGTTGAACTGACAGGGGCAGGCGTAGCCGCAATTGCAATTGACGAATTCGCGCGCCTCAATCTCCCAGGGGATCATCGATGCGTCCTCCCATCCCGACCTGCCGAATTAAGACCTGAAGCCGGTCGGTCGCGCAAGCGATCCGCCAGACGATCCGTTCTGGCGGCGCTTCCCCCGGCGGCGCATCCCCCGGCATCGAATGCGATGGCGTGGCAGGAGCGCCGCCTGCCGCCCAGGCGCCATATCGGCCAGCGGCCGGCCTAACGCCGTCGCCGAGGGCTTTATCGAGAGGCGAATGATGCGCGCTCGAGCGCGTTCATGCATCATCGATCGATGAACGCGCTCTAGTTTCTTGAATTGACGCATTTTCTACGCCGAACCGGCGTCCACTTCGACGGAAAATGCTCTAATAAACGCGCATTTGTCAGGATCAGGAATTCGCACAGCCGGGAGGCGATGGCGTCGCGCTGGTGAAGCGCGGCCATGAAGGGCGCCATTTGCTCGTGAGGCAAGGACAGATAGCGGCCCCGCGACAATTGCGTCGGGGCGCTAAAGCCCAGCGCCTTTAGCGCATCCACGCCAAATATTCACGCGCCGAAAAGATCGGCCACCGTCAACGACTCAATGTTCGGCGCGGAAAGCGCCTCGACCAGTCGCTTGCGCCAATTCGCGTGCAAGCCGGCTTGTCCCAATATGGTTTCCGGGTCCTTGAGCAATGCTTCCCGAAATTCCGGCTCGCATAACGCGCGTCCTGCAATCTCCGCAAAAAGCTCATTTTGCTCTGCCCTATCGACGGGCGCGTCTACCATTTTCAGCTCCCCCTATCGGCAACCCCAGATAAGTTTACCGGTCCCGATCTAGGTTCAACGAGTTTGGCATGAACTTCGTTCCAACTTGCACAATCCTGGCGCGCCAAGGCATAGCGCCGAGGCATGATTCCGAGGCATGGCGCCGATGCGCGCCTGGTCCTCGAGTTCCTGCAGCTGATCGAAGCTGAGATGGCCGGGCGCGAAGAGAGCGACCGAGAGCCGACGCCGCACTGACGCCGACGTTATCCACAGTCGGGAGCAGGGGCGTTTCTAATCTTCCGATGTTCTTCCCAACGCCGTCTGCTGGGAAGATCAATTTCTATAAATTTTTGATTTAATGGCAGGAGTGGAGGGGCTCGAACCCCCAACCCCCGGTTTTGGAGACCGGTGCTCTACCAGTTGAGCTACACTCCTGCGGACGCTCTAATGGCGCGCGCCTTCAATGCCGCAACGGCGCCCCGGACGCAAGCGCCGCGTCGCGCCCAAATTTTAGGAATTGCCGCCGGACAGCACCGTCACGACGCGCCGATTCTGCGACCAGCAGGAAATGTCGTCGCAGACGGCGACCGGGCGCTCCTTGCCGTAGCTGACCGTGCGGATGCGTCCCCCGGGGACGCCGCGCGAGATGAGATAATTTTTGGCCACTTCGGCGCGACGGGCGCCAAGCGCGAAATTGTATTCTCGGGTGCCGCGCTCGTCGGCATGGCCTTCCATGGTGAAGCTGTAGCGCCCATAGCGGTTGAGCCATTCCGCCTGCTTGTCGAGCGTCGCCTGCGCGGTCGGGGTCAGATCGGTCGAGTCGGTCTCGAAGAAAATGCGGTCGCCGACATTGACCACGAAATCCTGCTGGCTGCCCGGGCTCGCTGCCCCGCGTCCGCCGGCGTAGCGGCCGCCCGCTAGATCGCCCGCGGCCTCGTCCGCCGTGTTCTTGGCGCAGGCCGAAAGCGCCAGCGCCGCCGTCAAAGCCACGACGAATTTGGCCCCGCAGGCGCGTTGCGAAAGCAGCATTAGGAACTCCTGTTACGACCATCGACCGTCGATAGTCCTAGTCTGGCAGGGTTAAGCGAAGGTTCCGTCAACCTTGATCGCACCTATCCCGGACCTGTTGCATTTGAGCAATTTGGTCGCTTCGTTAATAGAGGGTTAATTGGTTAACAGAAGCTTAATGCTCTGTTTTGGCACGAATTTGACGGTTTGGTCGCGGCGCGCCTCGCGGGAATTTCGGCCAGTTGCGTCGGAAACAGTCTCGCTCTTACTATCAGTCAACAAAATGCGCGCGGCGGCGGCGCAATCAGGAGCGTGACATGAATGAAGGCATCGCGCCTTTCCTTTCGCCGTTGACGCTGCTTCTTGGCGGCGGCCTGTTGGCGGTCGGATTGCTGTCGCTACTCGATCTCCACTTTTTCAAGACCAAGGCGCAGGGCAAGGTCGCGCTGGCGGTCGGCCTGCTCTTCATTTTGGCCACCGAGGCGATGTTCGTCACGAGCGGCGCCAGCGGGCGCTATTTCGAAGGCCAGAAGCTCGACGTCACCGATTGCGAATTTCAGGCGGAGCGGGATTTCCCGACCGAGCGCCGCTCCAACCCCAAGGTCGTGCACAGCAAGATCGTCGCCTGCATGGATACGCTCGGCTACGACTGGAGCCAGGAGCACTATCACTGCGCCGAAGCGCCGATCTCCACCAATGTCTTCTGCTATCTGCCGCGGGCGCCCATGCAGCGCAGCATCGTCGCCTGGCAGATGAAGTTCGAATAGGTCAGAACAGCGACCCCTGATTGTCGCCGCCGGGCCTTCTCATGCGCCGGCGCGGCCGTGGGGGAGCCGGCGGGTCGGGCGTTGCGACGCCGGCCCGCGCCGCGATCCTGCCGTCGGCGATTTCGATATCGAGGCCAGTTCCCGGCGGCGCCTGCGCCACGCTTCGCACCAGCGCGCCGCTCTCGTCGCGCACCAGCGCAAAGCCGCGCGCCAGCGCTGAGCGATGGCTGAGCGAGTCCTGCAGCCGGGCGAGCCTGTCGAGTCTATCCTGGCTTTGGCCGATGAGGCCGGCGATGGCGCGGGTCAGCCGCTGCGCGGCGCCGGCAAGACGCTGTCTGGCGGCGGCGTTTTCCTGGCGCGCCAGAACCGCGCGGGCGCGATAGCCTTGCCGCAGCCGCGCGCCAAGGCCCCGCAGCCGCTCTCTCGCCCGAGCCAGTTCCGTCTGCGGCGAGTGGCGGGCGAGCAGCGTGGCGGCGCGCGCGAGACGCAGCCTGCGCTGGTCTCCAGTGGCGCGAACGCCGGCGCCCAGCCGCTCCGCCGTGCGGTCGAGGCGCTGGCGCGGACTGGCGAGCAGGGCGTCGCCCGCTGGGAGCAGCCGCGCGAAAGTCGACAAATTGGCGCGGCGCTGTTCCATGGCGCGGCGGCGCGCGCCTTCCAGCCGGCTGGCGCGAATGGCGAGATGTTCGAAAAGCTCGACGCGGACGGGAACCGCCTTCTCGGCGGCGCCGGTCGGAGTCGGCGCGCGCAAATCGGCGACGAAATCGAGGAGCGTTGTGTCGGTCTCATGGCCAATCGCCGAAATCAGCGGAATGGCGCTTTCCGCGGCCGCGCGCACGACGATTTCCTCATTGAAGCCCCACAAATCCTCGAGCGAACCGCCGCCGCGCGCGACGATCATCACATCCGGACGCGGGATCTCCCCGCCGACAGGAAGCGCGTTGAAGCCGCGAATGCCGGCGGCGACCTCCTCGGCGCAACTCTCGCCCTGCACGCGCACAGGCCACAGCAGCACGCGCCGCGGGAAGCGGTCGTTGAGACGATGCAGAATGTCACGGATGACGGCGCCGGTCGGCGAGGTGACGACGCCGATGACGCTTGGCAGGAAGGGCAGGGGGCGTTTGCGCGCTTCGTCGAACAGGCCTTCGGCGGCGAGCGCCTTGCGGCGGGCGTCGAGCAGCGCCATCAGCGCGCCGAGACCAGCGGGCTCTAGCGACTCGATGATGATCTGATAGGAGGATTTTCCGGGGAAGGTGGTGATGCGGCCGGTCGCGACGACTTCCAGCCCTTCCTGCGGCCTGGTGCGCAGGCGCGCGAAGGTCGACTTCCAGATCACTGCGTCGAGGCGCGCGTTCTGGTCCTTGAGCGAGAAATAGGCGTGGCCCGAGGCGTGCGGACCCCGATAGTTGGAGATTTCGCCGCGCACCCGCACCCGCCCAAAGCGATCCTCGATCGTACGTTTCAGCGCATTGGCGAGTTCGGAGACGGTGATCTCCGGCGCATTGGTCTGAGGAGCCTCTCCCCCGGTTTCGGTCAGGTCGGACATGGATGAGAGATATGGCTCAATCCAGGGCGCGGGGCGAGAGGCGCTGAGCGGCGGGCGCGAGGCGGGGAGACGAAAGGACTTAAGCGCCGTTCGGAAGGCGCGTGTTTCTGGCAAGGAATTGTGGGTCGAAGTTTAGCTGGCTTGAACGCGCGATGACCGTTGGGCCGCCTTGTCATTCGCTCCGCCGACAAATCAATTCAGCGCCTGTTGTTCTCTCCACCTTGCGGGAGACAGGCCGAATTCCCGTTTGAATGCGCGGCTGAATGCTTCCTCCGACTCGTAGCCTACCGAACTTGCCAGCTGGCCGATCGCCATATTCGTCTCGAAGAGATTCAACTTTGCGGTTTGAAGCCGCCACATGGTGAGATATCGGATAGGCGGCATGCCGACCAGCGTCGAGAAGCGGTCTATGAACGCGCTGCGAGAGAGCCCGACTTCCCTTGCGAGAGACTCCACTGACCAGGGATTGCCGACGCGGCTATGGATGAGCGCCAAGGCTCGCCCGACGTGTGGATCGGCAAATCCCTTCAGCCATCCACCTTCCTGGTCTCCAAGCGTTTGAGAATAGTTGCGCACCGCTTCGATGAAGAGCAGTTCGGAAAGTCGCAGCAGAACGCTCGATGAGGCGCGCCCTGCTGTGATCAGCTCGCTGGCGGCAAATCGCACCGACGCCTCTATCCAGTCACGCGACGTCCCTTTGCGAATATCGATCTTGAGAATCCTTGGCAGGGCGGCAATCAACGGGTTGTAGAGTTGGTCATGCGCGAGAAAGCCGCACACCAAGTGAACGACTTCGCCGCCTCCGCCATGGCGAACCTGCGCCAGCCCGCCGTCGACGGATGGCTGAATAAGCTCACGGGCGTTCTTGGGCTCAAGGCCTGGACCGCTTGCCAAGGTGTGAGCATCGTTGCGGGGCAATAGGACGATCTCGCCACCATGCGCCTCTATGGCGGCGTCATCTTCGACGCTAATTAGCAGCGTGCCGGCGACGACAAAGTGATAGGCGATGATTTGCTTGGGCGCTGCAAGGAATGGCTTGCAATCCTCGCCGCAGACCTTGGTGTACACACACCACGGAGCCGTGAATTGGCTGTCAAGGAAAATGCCGCCAGTAAGGCGAATTGAACGAAGCGCTTCACCAAGCGGGTCCACCATCGCCGCCACTCCGCAGATTTGGACGAACAGCCATGATACACGGACGGACGATCATTCATCGCTGCGCCAACCCTAGTTAAACACCAGCCTACTCAATTGGGCGACGGGCGGGCTATTCAGCCAATGGCTCGTCTGCGGACAGGAGGTTAGGGATGGACGACGCTAAGCGAGAAAAGCTTCTCAAGATCGCGCTTATGACAATTGGCGCGGTCTTCTTCGCAATCTACCCGCTCAGCCTGATTTGGCCTTCAGGATGGCAATGGCACAGCGGCCACGGTCAATACTATTTGCAGATGATTTGCGGGATTTACGCGGTTCTCGGCGCCTTCCTCATCGCTGCCGCGCGCAACCCGTCGGAAAATCGCAGCCTTATCTCGTTCACGATCTGGTCAAGCATCGTGCACGCCGGCATTATGTCCATCCAGGCCGTCTATGACCGACAGGAGATAAGTCATTTAGTAGGAGATGTGCCGGCGCTACTGCTGGTCGCCGCAGTGCTCTGGTATCTCTCTTCAGCGCAGCAGCTGCGGCCAGTCGCTGTCGCTCAACGTTAGCCGTATCGCCCTGCCGTAGGCGGAGCTATGCATCAGCGCCGCTGGCTTGATCCAGCGGCGCTTTCCGCATTTCTCGCTAAGCCGACTTCAACATCGTCTTCGCTCGGAGACCGAACCGTTGGATTTTGACCTTTACCGCGTCTCGGTCATCGAAAAGCGCGCCGAACCAGTTGGGCCGGTCGGCAGAACAGCGAGACTGTTCGGCTGGAGATAGGTCCGTCCTTCGGGCGATTGCTGCGCGTCGTCGTCGATATTGCCGCGAAGATACCAGCCGCTGACATCGAGAGGCGGTGGCGGCGGCAGTCCGTCGGCGCGGGCTGTAAGTGCGCTGGCGACGATGACGGCTGACAGCGCCAGCGTGATGGTGCGGCCCATGATCGGTCCCCTTGGCTCGGGCGCCTTGTCGCGTTTCGATGACGCAGAGCCGACGATGGCAAGATGGGCGGGATGGATTAACGATGCGTTAACCCTGTCGCTTAACCATCGATCTTGACCAACTGCCGCTATCGAGCACGGCGGCGTGCGCGCGCAGCGTCCAACGCGTCCGGAACAATTTCGCGTCAGGCCGCCTCGGCGGATTCCTTCAGCACGCTGCAGATTTGAGCGACGAGCGTTTCGACAAGTTCGCGGTCGTCGCCTTCGCCCATGACGCGGATAACGGGTTCAGTGCCCGATGGCCGAACGATGAGTCTGCCGGCGCCGCCGAGCCGCGCCCGCGCATCGTCGATTGCGGAGGCGACGGCGGCGCGTTCCAATTCGCCGCGCTGCGCGCGCACATTCTGCAACACTTGCGGCAGCGGCTCGAAACGGTGGCAGACTTCGCTCACTGGACGATTCTGGCGCTTCACCACAGCGAGCGCCTGCATCGCCGTCACCAGCCCGTCGCCGGTCGTGGAAAAGTCGGACAGGATGACATGGCCCGATTGTTCGCCGCCGATATTGTAGCCCGCTTGGCGCATGCGCTCGATCACATAGCGGTCGCCGACCGCGGTTCGCTCTAACGTCAGTCCGAGCGAGCTCAGATGACGCTCAAATCCGAGATTGGACATGATCGTCGCGACGAGGCCTGGCTTCGACAGCAGTCCCTGGTCGCGCCAGCTTTCGGCGACCACCGCCATCAGTTGGTCGCCGTCGATGAGACGCCCCTGTTCGTCGACCATGATGACGCGATCGGCGTCGCCATCGAGCGCAATGCCGACGTCGGCGCGCAATTCGCGCACCTTGTCGCGCAGCGCCTGCGGCGAGGTGGAGCCGACGCGATGATTGATGTTGAAGCCGTCGGGTTCGACGCCGATCGAAATGACTTCGGCGCCAAGCTCCCACAGCGCCTCGGGCGCCACTTTGTAGGCCGCGCCATTGGCGCAATCGACGACGACGCGCAAGCCCTCGAAGCTCATGTTGCGCGGCAGCGTGCGCTTGGCGAATTCGATATAGCGCGCGCGCACGTCGTCGATGCGTCGCGCGCGGCCGAGTTCTCTCGGCGCCGCGAGCTTGTGCGTCATGTCGCCGTCGATGAGGCGCTCGATTTCGTGCTCGATCTCGTCAGAGAGCTTGTAGCCATCCGGTCCAAAGAGCTTGATGCCATTGTCCTCGAATGAATTGTGCGACGCGGAAATCATCACGCCGACATCGGCGCGCATCGATCGCGTGAGCATCGCGACCGCTGGCGTCGGCATCGGTCCCAGAAGCAGAGGGTCCATGCCGACCGAGGTGAAGCCGGCGACCAGCGCATATTCGATCATGTAGCCCGAAAGCCGAGTGTCCTTGCCGATGACGACGCGATGGCGGCCTTCGCCACGATGAAAGATGAGGCCAGCCGCCTGACCGACTTTGAGCGCGAGCTCCGGCGTGATCTTTTCATTGGCCAGTCCGCGAATGCCGTCGGTGCCGAAATAGGTGCGGGTCATTGAATTTCCTCAGCGTGCTGCGCCCTGGCCGAGCCGGCGCAACGCCAGGCCGGCGCAGTTATGATCATGATGTCATATTGACCGAGGCTGTGTTCTCGCCAGCCTTGTTAAGGGTTAATGAAGATTCGCATATCGCCCGAACGGATGTCCACATGGAAGTCAGAATCTACCATAACCCGGCCTGCGGCACCTCGCGCAAGGTTCTCGCCGCCCTGCGCGAAGCCGGCTACGCGCCGCAAGTCGTCGAATATCTCAAAAATCCGCCCAATCGCGCCAGTTTGAAGGATATTTTACGCCGCATGGGGAAGAGCGTGCGCGACATACTGCGCAAACGCGGCACGCCCTATGAGGAACTGGGCCTCGATAATCCGGCGCTGTCGGAAGATGAGATTTTCGCCGCGATCGAGAAGCACCCCATTCTGATAGAGCGGCCGATCGTCACGATGGGCGACAAGGCGGCGCTCTACCGTCCGGCCGAAATTGTGCAGGAGCTGATCGCGCTGGCGAAACGCTAAATGTCGGACGATGTCGGCGAACGACCAAACCTTTGAAATCCGGTTGTTCGCTTTGCTGGGGTCTGTCATTCCCGGCAGGCCGAAGGCCTGACCGGGAATGACAGAGTCACTTCAAGAGTGCTGGCCTCTTTTTCTTAATTCCCGATCGCTCGCTTCGCGAGCGTCGGGAATGACACCTGAACTGCTCAGTCGAACAAGCTTCAGATCGGATGCGGCTCCATGCCGCCGACGTCGGGTTCTGGCTTTTGCCCCGTCGTCGGCACCGCCGAGCCGCGCGGCGGCGGCGTCGGGGTCGACTCCTCGCGCACCGGCCGCTTGCCGACGAGCAGGCCCTTGATCTCGTCGCCGGTCAGCGTCTCGAATTCGAGCAGGGCGGTGGCGAGCGTATCGAGGTCGGCGCGCTTGTCGATGAGAATCTGCCGGGCCTTGTCATAGGCGTTCTGCACCAGACGGCGCACTTCGGCGTCGATCGTCTCCTGCGTCTGTTCGGAGAAGGTCTGCGTTCGTCCGAGCGAATAGCCGAGGAACTGCTCCTGTTGCGGGTCGGCGTAGGCAACCGTGCCGAGCTTATCCGAGAAGCCGAGCTGCGTGACCATCGCGCGAGCGATGCGCGTCGCCTGCTGAATGTCGGACGCCGCGCCGGAGGTCGTCTTCGCCGCGCCGAAGATCAGTTCTTCGGCGACGCGGCCGCCCATCGCCATCGCCAGCATCGCAATCAGCTGCTCATAGCTTTGCGAAATCTGGTCGCGTTCGGGAAGGCCCTGCACCATGCCGAGCGCTCTGCCGCGCGGAATGATCGTCGCCTTGTGAATCGGAATCGATCCCGGCATGTTCAAGGAGACGAGCGCATGGCCGCCCTCGTGATAAGCGGTGAGCTTCTTCTCTTCATCCGTCATCACCAGAGTGCGGCGCTCCGCGCCCATCATGATCTTGTCGCGCGCGTCCTCAAACTCCTGATTGGTGACGATGCGTTTCGAACGACGCGCCGCCAGCAGCGCCGCTTCGTTCACCAGAT
>NZ_JBFWVN010000036.1:0-36845 GCF_050246715.1 Methylocystis sp. | reverse complement strand
GACAGCGGCGCCGGATCAATTTGCAAGCAAACAGCATCCCGCGCAGCGAAAACCTGCGGAAACGATTACTTCCGCAGGTCTCAAAACTTCGTCACGTCAACGCCTTGCGAGTTCTTCACGGATGACTTCGCCATTCTCTATGCGCGGCAGAACGCGGAAGACTACGTAGCGTTTTGCGCGCGCCACGGCGCTACGCCTGCTCTTCCCTGACCGTGGCGTAGCTCGCCGGAATCGACAGCGTCCAGATCAATCCCTCGGGCGGAAAATTCAGCGTCGCCGTTCCATCGAGCGCCTGGGCGACAAGGCGTTTGATCACCTTATGGCCAAAGCCTTCCCGCGGCGGCATCGCCACCGCCGGACCGCCGCTCTCGCGCCATTCCATGTTGAGCCGACCGTCTTCGAAGCCCCAACTCAGCGAGACGGCGCCGTCCGGCCGCGACAGGCCGCCATAGCTCAGCGCATTGGTCGCGAGTTCATGCAAGGCGAGGCCGATATTCTGCGCGGCCTCCGGCTTCAGCATGATTTTTGGCCCATCGATCTTGGCGCGTCCCGAAAGGTCGCCTCGAGGCACGTCCATGCAATAGGCAAGCTGCGCCCGCACCAATTCGCGCATCGAAGCGCCGCGCCAGTCCTGCGATACCAGGAGATCATGCGCCATCGACAGCGCCTGCAGACGGGCGGCGAATTTGCGCTGGAACTCTTCTAACGAAGGCGAGCCGGCGGCCGTCTGCCGCGACATCGCCTGCACCACGGCGAGCAGATTTTTCGAGCGATGCACGAGTTCGCGCAGCAGAACGCGGACATGCTGCTCGCGTTGCTTGCGCGGCGTGATGTCGCGCGCCGTGCCGAGGATACGCACCGCTCTGCCGTCCTCGAAGAAGGTGCGGCCGCGCACCGAAACCCAGCGTTCGATACGGTCGGTCTGACCGATGACCCGATATTCGATCTCATAATCGCCTTCGTGATTGGGATCGAGCGCGACGCCGACCGCCTCCTTGGTGCGCTTCTTGTCCTGCGGATGCAGCGCGCTACGGAAAATCTCGAAGCTTGCCGGAACGCCCTCGGGCAGCCCCCACAGGTGGCGCACGCGTTCGTCGATATGCACCTCGCCGGTGAGGAGGTTCCAATCCCAGATGCCGGTGCGCCCGGCGTCGAGCGCGAGCTGCATCCGCTCCAGGGCGAAGGCCTGCTCGTCGCAGTAGGACCGCGCCCCGCGCGCGTCATCGTTTTCTGGGCGAATTTCCGTGTCGGTCACGCGGCGCCTGTCGTCTGTTGGAAGGCCAACAGCATACTCTAGGACGGGCCCATAGGCGAGGGTTTAGACATCGACGAGTTCGGTCGCGAAAGCGGCGCGCTCCTGAATGAAGGCGAAGCGCGCTTCCGGCTTGTTGCCCATCAGCCGCTCGACGCAATCGGCGGTCTCCTCGCGATCGTCCGGCTCCACGACCACTTTGAGCAGCGTGCGCTTGCCCGGGTCCATCGTCGTTTCCTTGAGCTGCGCCGCGCTCATTTCGCCCAGCCCCTTGAAGCGGCTCGTCTCGATTTTTCCCTTTCCAGTCAATTCCTTGGCGATCAATTCATCGCGATGGTCATTGTCGCGCGCGTAAACCGTCTTGGCGCCCTGCGTGAGCTTATAAAGCGGCGGCTGCGCGAGATAGAGATGGCCGTTCTCGATGAGGCGCGGCATCTGCCGATAGAAGAAGGTGATGAGCAGCGAGGCGATATGCGCGCCGTCGACGTCGGCGTCGGTCATCACGATCACCTTCTCATAGCGCAGATCGTCGTCGCGGTAATGCGCGCCTAGTCCGCAGCCGAGCGCCTGGGTGAGATCGGCGAGTTGCTGATTGGCAAGCAGCTTGTCCTTCGTCGCCGAAGCGACGTTGAGAATCTTGCCGCGCAACGGCAATATCGCCTGCGTCGCGCGGTTGCGCGCCTCTTTCGCCGAGCCGCCGGCGGAATCGCCTTCGACGATGAACAACTCCGACCCTTGCGCCGAATTATTGGTGCAGTCGACGAGCTTGCCGGGAAGCCGCAGCTTGCGGGTCGCGGTCTTGCGGGCGATGTCCTTTTCGGCGCGGCGGCGCTGGCGCTCCTCGGCGCGCTCCACGGCGAAGTCGAGCAACTTATTGGCCTGCGACGGCGCGCCGGCGAGCCAATGATCGAAGGCGTCGCGCACCGCGCTCTCGACAATACGCGACGCCTCGGCGCTCATCAGGCGGCTCTTGTTCTGGCCCTGAAACTCAGGCTCGCGAATGAAGACAGAGATCATCGCCGCCGACTGGCCCATGAGATCGTCGGCGGTTATGTCCTTGGCGCGCTTCGCTTGGCTCACGCGCTCGGCATGATCCTTGAGCGCCTTTAACAGCGCGGCGCGAAATCCCGCTTCATGCGTGCCGCCGTCCGGCGTCGGAATGGTGTTGCAATAGGAATGGACGAAGCCGTCGTCCTCGGCGAGCCAGGAGACCGCCCATTCGAGCGAACCATGTCCGCCTTCGCGCACGATCTTGCCGATGAAGGGCTGGTCGGTGACAAGCTCCTTGCCGTGGATTTCGCGCGCCAGATAATCCTTCAGGCCGCCGGGAAAGCGCAGCACCGCTTCATGCGGCGTGTCCGCGCCGGGTTCGATCAGCGAAGGATCGCAGCGCCAGCGGATTTCGACGCCGCCGAAGAGATAGGCTTTGGAGCGCGACATGCGAAAGAGCCGCGCCGGCTTCCAATGCGCGCCAGCGCCGAAAATCTGCGCGTCTGGCTTAAAGCGCACCTTGGTGCCGCGACGATTGGCGATGCGCCCGAGCGATTTGAGCTTGCCGAGCGGCTCGCCGCGCGAAAACTCCTGCCGGTAAAGCTCGCCGCCAATCGCGACTTCCACTTCGAGCTTCTCGGAGAGCGCATTGACGACCGAAACGCCGACGCCATGCAGGCCGCCGGAGGTCTGATAGGCGCCTGAATCGAATTTGCCGCCGGCGTGGAGCGTGGTCATCACCACTTCCAGCGCGGATTTTTTTGGAAACTTCGGATGCGGATCGATAGGAATGCCGCGGCCATTATCGAAGACGGAGAGCCAGCCGCCGGATTCCAGCGTCACTTCGATGAAGGTGGCGTGGCCCGCCACCGCCTCGTCCATGGCGTTGTCCAGCACCTCGGCGAAGAGGTGATGCATCGCCGCTTCGTCAGTGCCGCCGATATACATGCCGGGGCGCCGGCGGACAGGCTCAAGCCCTTCCAGCACCTCGATCGAAGCGGCCGAATATTCAGCCGGCCCGCGCTTTGCGGCGGGTTTCGCTGCGGGCGCCTTGCGCGGCGCGCCGCTGAAAAGATCAGGTTTTGAAGCCATGAGCGATCTTAGCGCGATTCGGGGCGGGTTGGACCGTCCGGCGCGGCGCCGTGGTTCGGCCGACACACGGATTTCACAAAAAAGGCGGATGCGGCCTTGACTTGTCGCACGCACGAGGCTGGGGCATGCTCGTCCCTGCCTAATACTCACCTAAGGATTGTCGCTCAATCGAAAAATTCGGAGCGGTTCCATGGCCAAAATTCAGGATTTGGCGACCTATGAGGTCGATGTCGCGGCGCCGGACGGCAAGGTTCTGACGCCGGCGTTCTTTGTCGAGAGCACCGCTCCGATAAATTTTGACGACAAGGAAAGCGCCCTGCCGACGCCCGAATATTGCAAGCCCTCGACGATTGATGAAATCGTCGCAACTTTGGCGAAGCAGGAAAAGCCCAAACTGCTCATCACCGTGCATGGCTTCAACACGCCGCGCGACAGCGCGCTCGAGACCTATCGGCGGTCGTTCGTCGCGGTGAATGAGGACGCCGAGCTTCAAAACCGCGGCCTCGTCTGCATAGGATATCGTTGGCCGTCGGAAAGAGCGGGCACGCCGTGGCGAAGCGGCTTGAGCGCTGCGCCGATCTTCCTCCTCGGCGTATTATTCCTGGCGCTGGCCGCCGTCTATCTGGTGAATTTCTATTTTGAAATCTGCGATTTGTGGAAATTGGCGCGCGTCGCCGTGACCGCGGTGACGGCGACGATGGCGGTGATCCCAATTACGCTGTTTCTGCTGCGGCTGGTTGTCTATTTTCGCGACGGCTATCGCGCGACGAATTACGGCGTGCCCGACCTCGTCAATCTCATTCGGGAAATCGACGACAAATTGTCGAACGCCCGGCCAGCCGGCGCCGCCGACGATTTCTCCAGAAAGGTCGACCTTTCCTTTATCGGCCACAGCATGGGCGCCTTCGTCGTCACCAACGCCGTGCGCATTTTGACCGACGTGTTTTCGCCCCAAGCGATCGCCGCCATGCGAAGCATAGAAATGCCAGGGAGCGACGAAGAGCGCGAGCAGCGCGAAATCAGATCGAAAATCGGCAAGAGCTTTCTCTTGCGCCGCCTGGTGCTGGTTTCGCCGGACATTCCGGCTGAGGTCCTGTTGTTGGGCCGAAGCAACGCGCTGCATTCATCATTGATCCGATTTCAGGAAGCGCATCTTTTCTCCAATGAGGGCGATGAAATTCTGCGCGACATTTCGACGACGGCGAATTTCTTTTCGCTGCCCACCAAGAGCCGCAACTTCGGTTACCGGCTCGGCAATGTCGGCGTGCTGACCGGATGGGGAATTTCCGAACAGCTGACGCTCGGCAATCTGCGCGTCGGTTCCCGCACGCTCTATGAGCTTTACGCGGAGATCGACGCCGCGCAGTCGGAAGAATCCTTCGCGCAGCGGCTGACCTATTTCGACTGTACCGACAGCATCGACGATGAAGGCAAGGGAGTCGTGACGGACGCCACGCGCGGCGACGGGCCGAATCTGTCCTGGCTTGGACATCTGCGCTTGCTTTATATCCACCTCAGGCACGAAGTCGACGTTCACTCAGGCTATTTCTTGAGCGCCAGCCTCGTGCGTCGGCTCATCTATCGTTTCGCTGCGATCGGCTATGGCGACACCGAACAGCTCTATGGCGGTTTCGCAGGGTTGAGCGCGCAATGCGAACAATATCAGATCAAGTCGCTAAAGTCCGGCGCGCGCAGCATCGCCGCAGCCCAGGCGCAGGACGCCGTTCAGGCCGCGTCGACTTGATTGGCGGATCGTCGCGTTTTTCCTTGGATGCGCGCCGCTCGTCTTTGAAAGGGCTCAAGCGATAGATCGCGCTTCACCGGCGCCACGCGCTCGGCTATCGTTCTCCGCGGCAGTTCATCGCCGGCCCAAGTCCGGACTTCAGGGCGACAACGCAATCTCAAGAACGCACCGGCTGCAGGAGCAAAAACGTGACAGCGCGCAGCGCCTTCGCCAAGATCATATTTGTCGCGACCGCCCTACTCTTCGCAGCGCCGGTGCATGCGCTCGACAAGGTCCGCTTCGCGACCAATTGGCGCGCGCAGGCCGAGCATGGCGGTTTCTATCAGGCCGTCGCCGATGGAACTTATGCGCGCTATGGACTCGACGTGGCCATTCTGCAGGGCGGACCGCAGCTAAACGCCCGTCTGCTGCTTGCCGCCGGCCGTGTCGATTTCGCAATGGGCGCCAACACCATTCAAATGTTCGAATCGGTGCAGCAGAATGTGCCGATCGTCACCGTCGCCAGCATGTTTCAGCGCGATCCGGTGATTTTCATGTCGCATCCGGGCGTCGGCCTCGATCGCTTCGAAGATCTGTCCAAGGCGACGGCCTTTATCGCCAGCGACATGCGCGTTTCCGTTTGGCAATGGTTGAAACAGGCCTATGGCTTCAAGGACGAAAAGGTGAAGCCGTATAATTTTAACTCGGCGCCTTTCATTGCTGACAAAAATTCGATTCAGCAGGGTCTGCTGACGTCGGAGCCATACGCGATCGAACGCCAGGGCGGCTTCACGCCCAACATTTTTCTTTTGGCGGATTATGGCTATGACGGCTATTCGACGACGATCGAGACGCGCGCCGATACGATCGCCAAGACGCCGGACCTCGTTCAGCGCTTCGTCGACGCCTCGATCATCGGCTGCTACAATTATATCTACGGCGACAACGCCGCTGCGAACGCCATGATCAAGCGCGACAATCCGGAGATGACCGACGGACAGATCGCCTACTCCATCTCCAAGATGAAGGAGCGTGGAATCGTCGATTCCGGCGACGCGCTGACGCTAGGCGTCGGCGTGATCGCCGACGCGCGAATGAAGAGTTTTTTCGACAAGATGGCGAAAGCCGGGGTCGTTCCCGCGGATCTCGATTACAGGCGCGGCTATACGCTGCGCTTCATCAGCAAGAAGGTCGGCGTGGAGCTGCGGCCGAAATGACGCCGGCAACGCCGTCATGACCGCGTTCGACTTGGCCGATCAACAAACAACGGCGCCTGCGCTGGTTTCGCTCCGCGCCGTCGGCAAAACCTTTCCGAGCGGACTCGTCGCGCTCGCCGACTGTGACCTGGACGTGCGCGAAGGCGAGACGCTGACGCTGCTCGGTCCTTCGGGCTGCGGCAAATCGACGGTCTTAAGACTAATCGCCGGACTTGCGCGCCCGACCGCGGGCGCGATCGACTGGCGGGCGCCTGACATCAAGAACAATATCGGCTTTGTCTTTCAAGACGCGACGCTGCTGCCCTGGGCGAGCGTGTTCGACAATGTCTATTTGCCGCTGAGGCTTGGCGGACTTGCGCGAGAGGCGGCGGCGGCGCGCGTTGACGAGTCGCTCGCCCATGTTGGTCTTTTGGATTTTTCGCGCGCGCTGCCGCGCGAACTCTCTGGCGGCATGAGGATGCGCTGCGCCATTGCCCGCGCCCTGGTGACGCGGCCGGCGTTGATCCTGATGGACGAACCTTTCGCCGCCCTGGATGAAGTGACGCGCTTCAAACTCAATGATGATCTGCTCGCGCTCAAGCGTCGGCTCGGCGCGACGATCGTCTTCGTCACCCATTCGGTGTTCGAAGCGGCCTATCTTTCGACGCGCATCGTGGTGATGTCGCGGCGCGGCGGCCGGATCATCGACGAAATCTCGATCGACCCGGCGATGGCACGCGACGACGACTATCGATCGAGCAAAATGTTCTCTGACATATGCCGTCGAGGGTCGCATGCGCTTCGCGTCGCCATCGAAGAGGCGACGCCATGAAGACGAGCATGATCCGCGAGCGACAACCGATCCATTGGCGCGACATCGGCGTGCCGCTCGCCGTCTTCGTTGCGACGCTCGGACTTTGGGAAGGGCTGGTGTGGTGGAAGAACATTCCGCCCTATATTCTGCCTGCGCCCTCCGCCATTCTCGACAAGCTTATCGAGGATCGCGAACTCCTGTTCTCGTCGCTGATGGTGACGCTCGGCGTCACTTTCGAGGCCTTTGTGATCGCCACCATCTGCGGCGTGGCGCTGGCGCTGCTCATTGCGCAGTCGAAATGGCTGGAGCGCGCGCTGCTGCCCTTCGCGATCACCTTGCAGGTGACGCCGATCATCGCCATCGCGCCCTTGCTGCTCGTCTATTTGCAGCCTGGCAATGCGGTGCTGGTCTGCGCCTTTCTCGTCGCCTTCTTTCCGATTCTTTCGAATACGTCGCTTGGGCTCGCGTCAGTCGACTTCGGTCTGCGCGATCTTTTCGACCTCTATCACGCGTCGCCATGGCAGAAGCTGATCTATCTGCGGCTGCCGTCGGCGTTGCCGCAGTTCCTCGCCGGCCTACGCATCGGCGGCGGATTGGCGCTCATCGGCGCGATCGTCGCCGAACTCGCCGCCGGCGCCTCGGGACAGGGAACCGGCCTCGCCTATCGCATCGTCGAGGCGGGCTTTCGCCTCGACATTCCGCGCATGTTCGCGGCGCTGGCGCTGATTTCGCTGAGCGGCCTCGCCATCTACGGCGCGCTCGCCGCGCTGTCCCATTTTCTGCTGCGCGGCTGGCATGAGAGTGCGAGAGCGCAAGACGAATGACGCTGGTGCGGGATATCCGAGAGGACGATGCGCAAGACTGGCGCAGGCTTTGGGCGGGCTATAACGATTTTTATGAAGCTTCCGTGCCTACCGAAGTGACGGAATATACATGGCGCCGCCTCCTCGATCCGACATCTTCCTTGATCGGACGGATTGCTGAAATAGATGCGCGCGTCGTCGGCTTTTCCGTCTCAGTGCTGCATGACAGCAGCTGGACGTCCTCGCCGATCTGTTATCTCGAAGATCTCTTCGTCGATCCAAGCCTTCGCAGCGGAGGCGTCGGGCGCGCGCTCATTCAGGACCTCGTCGATCTTGGCCGCGCGCGCGGCTGGTCACGGCTCTATTGGCACACGCAAGCGAACAATCAACGCGCGCGGCGGCTCTATGACGCCTTCGTCGAAGCCGACGATTTCGTTCGCTACCGTCTGACGTTGTAACGCAGATGCGAATTTCAACGAGCCATTTGACTGTCATTGCCGACGCGCGCTACGCGCGCGATCGGGAATCCAGAGCGACATCTATGATCCTGTTGCGACTCTGGATTCCCGGTTGAACCTTCGGTCCGCCGGGAATTGTCCGTCGGGCCGTTCATGCCAACCGAGCGTCACTGTTCAGCGAAGTCGCCGACTTCGTCGAGATGATAGACGTCGTCGCGAAAATGCACGACGCCGTCCGCCGACGCCCAGCCGGTCATATAGACCCACGCCACCGGCACGTGATGCGTCAGCTTCACGTCCTCGCGCTCGCCCGATTTGATCTTGGCGTTGATCTCATCCTCGCTCATCAACGGCCCGGACTCGCCGTCGAGCAGCCAGGCCGCGAGATCGACGACGCCCTGCACGCGCACGCAGCCATGCGACAGGAAGCGATAATCATTGGCGAAGAGATTTCGCGTCGGCGTGTCATGCATATAGACGGAATAGCGGTTGGGCATCGAAATGCGGATCGATCCCAGCGAATTGCCCGAACCGGAATCCTGACGCAGCGTATATTGCACGCCGCGCTCGCTCGCCCAGTTGATCGAGCGCGGATCGACCTCCTCGCCATGCGCGTTGAGCACGCGCATATGCGAGCGCTTGAGATAGGTCGGGTCCTTCACCATTTTCGGCGCGATCTCGTTCTTGACGATCGATGCCGGCACCGTCCATGTCGGATTGATATTGACCGCGACGACCTTCGTCTGCAGCTCCGGCGAATGATGCTCGAGATCGCCGACGATCGCGGCGTAGCGGTGAACGACCTGATCATTTTCCACCGCATCTACCGCCGTCGATGGAATATTGACGACGATGTATCGTGGACCGAAAGCGAAATCGAGCGCCGTAAGCCGCCGCGCCGTCGAGTCGAGCTGAAGCAACCTTGTCGCCGCCGGAACATCGAGTTCGCGCAGCGTCGCGCTGGCGACGACGCCGGTCTGTTTCAGTCCTAAGCGGAACTGGAAGCGCTTGACCGCCGCCGTGAGATCGGCGTCCCATTTCGGCTTCGCCGTATCGGCGATGCTGTCGTCTTCGGCCGCAAGTCGCCGGCGCAGCGTCGACACCGCGGGTCCTTTCGAGCCGGGCCGCAACGAAACGCCGACGATCGGCCATCCGCCGGCGTCGACGATCTGTCGGTAGCGATCCGCCGCTTTCGCGGTGGTGTAAAAAGTCTGCGGCTGTAGCGCCGGAGTCGGATCGTCGGACAGCGCCGTCTCGCGCGGCGGCGCGAGCTTCGGCTTTGGCTTGCGCTTGGCCTGCGCAGGCGCCGGTGTCGCCGGCGGCGGCGCTTCGGGCGCGGCGCTGAGCGGCGGCGGCGAAAGCGAAGGGGCGGGTTCGGCAGGCGGCGGCGCTGGCGCGGCAGGGAGAGCCGGAGTGGGCGCTGATTGGACGGGCGCAGGCGCTGGCGCCTCGCTCTGCGCCCGGACCGGCGCGCCGGTCGCAGCCGCCGCCAACAGCGCCGCAAGTAGGATGCGCAAGCCGCGAGCGGAAGAGCTTCTCTTCATTTCGACGCCATGTCGCGCGCATCGCGTCGCGATACGCCCCTTTGGGCGCGTAGAGAATCACCCGCCCCTATCTTCAATTCTCGCATACTCTCTACTTTGGGGAGCGTAAACGCGTCGCCGCCATTCGCCCACTTGAGCGGCGGCGCAGGAAGACAGGCGTCGAGCGAGCGCTTGCCTTTTCTCGCGCCGCCCCGCATACCGCGCCGCAATAGGCAATCGAATTCCGGGACGGATATGGGCTTCAAATGTGGCATCGTCGGCCTGCCGAACGTCGGCAAGTCGACCCTTTTCAATGCGCTCACGCAGACCGCCGCGGCCCAGGCCGCGAACTATCCCTTCTGCACGATCGAGCCCAATGTCGGCGAAGTCGCCGTCCCCGACCCGAGGCTCGAGCAACTGGCCAAGATCGCCGGCTCCAGGGAGATCATCCCGACCCGGCTGACCTTCGTCGACATCGCCGGCCTCGTGCGCGGCGCCTCAAAGGGCGAAGGGCTCGGCAATCAGTTCCTCGCCAATATCCGCGAATGCGACGCCATCGCCCATGTGGTGCGTTGTTTCGAGGACGGCGACGTGACCCATGTCGAGGGCGGCGTCGACCCGATCCGCGACATTGAGACGATCGAGACCGAACTAATGCTCGCCGATCTCGAAAGTCTCGAAAAGCGCGTCGTGGCGATGGAGAAGAAGGCGAAGGGCGGCGACAAGGAGGCGAAAGCGCTCGTCGATCTGATGAACCGTTGCCTCGTCTTGCTGCGCGAAGGCAAGCCGGCCCGCCTCGCCAAGGTTGCCGACGACGAGCGCGCCGACTTCGCAGGGCTTGGGCTCCTGTCGTCGAAGCCGGTGCTCTATGTCTGCAACGTCGAGGAGGGGTCGGCGTCCGAGGGCAACGCCCATTCGGCGAAAGTCGCGACGCGCGCCGCCGAGGAAGGGGCCGCCGCGGTCGTCGTCTCGGCGAAGATCGAAAGCGAGATCGCGGTGCTGCCGGCCGACGAGCAGAAGGATTATCTCGAAGCCGTCGGCCTCATCGAGCCAGGGCTCAATCGCGTCATCCGCGCCGGCTATGATCTTCTCCATCTCATCACTTATTTCACCGTCGGCCCGAAGGAGGCGCGCGCCTGGACCATCGAAAAAGGCGTGCGCGCGCCGGCGGCGGCAGGCGTGATCCATACCGATTTCGAGAAGGGTTTCATCCGCGCCGAGACGATCGCCTATGACGATTACGTCGCCAACAAGGGCGAGACGGGCGCGCGCGACGCCGGCCGGCTACGGCTGGAAGGCAAGGAATATGTGGTCGCCGACGGCGACGTGATGCACTTCAGGTTTAATACGTGACCAAGCGCTACCGCTTGAATTTCTGATGCGAGCAAACTATTTTTGGGCGTCGAATGAGCTGAAACGGAATGAAATAGAGCGCTCTATGAGCCTGATGATTTCGGAAATCTATGACGCTTTCATCGCTGCCGGCGCGCCCGAGGAAAAAGCGCGCAAGGCGGCGGAAGCGATGACCGTTCACGAAAACCGCTTCTCAAGGATCGAAAGCGAGCTGGCGGTCTTGAAGTGGATGGTCGGCTTTGTAATGGCGCTCCTGTCGGCGGTGGCGCTGAAGCTCTTTCTCCACTGACGCGACAGCGCGCCGCCTCACCCCTTCGATAAATTATCGATCCGCTTGTTCAACTCGTCGAGCTGGCGTTTCAGATCGGCGACGTCGCCGCCTTCTTTATGAGCGCCGGCCTCATGCTCATTCAGGGTCGGGCCGGTCGTCATCCCTTCCGTCGGCACGCCGAAGGGGTTGAACATGGTCAGGGCCTGACGGAACACGGCCATGTTCTTGCGGGCCTGCTCCTCCAGGGACTGGAAGGCGGCGCGGGTCGGCTCGGCGAAAGGGCCGGCGCTGACGCCGAGCGCCGAGGCGAACTGGTCGCGAAACTTTTGTTGCTCCTTGGTGAGCTTGTCGATCGAGAATTCAAGATAGCTCGGCACCAGCATCTGCATTGAATCGCCATAGAAGCGGATAAGCTGGCGCAGGAAGGTGATCGGCAGCAGGCTCTGACCTTCCTTGCCCTCCTGCTCGAAGATGATCTGGGTGAGCACCGGCCGGGTGATGTCATCGCCGGTTTTTGCGTCGCACACGACGAAATCCTCGCCGCGCTTGACCATCGCCGCGAGGTCCTCGAGCGTCACATAGGTGCTTGTTCCGGTGTCGTAGAGTCGACGATTGGCGTATTTCTTGATGGTTGTGGGTTTCTTCTCGGTCGCCATCCGCCTGACACGCTCCCCTCGCCGCACGGCCGCCGCCCGTCCAAAATTCATTCGCCTGGCTCGAACGATACGCGCAAATTGGCGCCTGCGGCAATATTTTCGTGCCGAAAGCCTTTCGCCGCCACTCGATTCCGTGCAAAACGGGCCGCGGCTTGCCGAGCGCAAGCGCGAAAGACCGACAATTCGCCCCCTGGCCGGCCGAGGCGGTCGGGCAGTTAGACTTTTTCTAAGGAGACCGACAGATGACCGATATCGTGATCGTTTCCGCGGCGCGCACCGCTGTCGGATCGTTCAACGGAGCCTTTGGAGCGGTTCCGGCCCACGAGCTCGGCGCTGTCGCCATCAAAGCCGCTCTTGAACGCGCCAAGGTCCAGACTGGCGAGGTCTGCGAGGTGATTCTCGGGCAGGTCCTCGACGCGGCCCAGGGCCAGAATCCGGCGCGGCAGGCGGCGATCAAGGCCGGGATTCCGGACAGCGCCACCGCCTTCGGGGTCAATCAGGTCTGCGGCTCGGGCCTGCGCGCCGTCGCGCTCGCCGCCCAGCAGATCCTGGCGGGCGACGCCAATATCGTCGTCGCCGGCGGCCAGGAGTCGATGTCGCTCGCGCCACATGCGTCGCAGCTGCGCACCGGCACCAAGATGGGCGACGTGAAATTCGTCGACACGATGATCATCGACGGTCTCACCGACGCCTTCAACAATTATCACATGGGCCTCACCGCCGAGAACGTCGCCAAGCAGTGGCAGATCACCCGCGAGCAGCAGGACGAATTCGCTGTCAAGTCGCAGAACAAGGCCGAGGCGGCGCAGAAGGCCGGCAAGTTCAAGGACGAGATCGTCCCCTATACGATCTCGACCAAGAAGGGCGACGTCGTCGTCGACGCCGACGAATATATCAAGCATGGCGTGACCATGGAGGGCGTCTCAAAGCTGCGGCCGGCCTTCTCGAAGGACGGCACGGTGACGGCGGCGAACGCCTCGGGCCTCAATGACGGCGCCGCGGCGCTCGTCCTGATGAGCGCCGACGAAGCCAAGAAGCGCGGCCTGACGCCGCTCGCCCGCCTCGCCTCCTGGGCGACCGCCGGCGTCGATCCGGCGGTGATGGGCTCCGGCCCGATCCCCGCCTCGCGCAAGGCGCTGGAGAAAGCAGGCTGGAAGGTCGCCGACCTCGATCTCATCGAGGCGAACGAAGCCTTCGCGGCCCAGGCGCTCGCGGTCAACAAGGATATGGGCTGGGATCCCGCCATCGTGAACGTCAATGGCGGCGCGATCGCCATCGGCCATCCGATCGGCGCGTCGGGCGCGCGCGTGCTCACCACGCTTCTGCACGAAATGGCGCGTCGCGACGCGAAGAAAGGCCTTGCGACGCTCTGCATCGGCGGCGGCATGGGCATCGCGCTGACGGTGGAACGGTAAGAGCAGCAGTCGGCGATAGGCAGTCGGCAGTCGGTTCCGACTCACGACTGCCGACTGCCCATGCAAGCGCTTATTCAATTCTCGAGGAGACCTCTTTAATGGCAAGAACTGCAGTTGTGACGGGCGGCACGCGTGGCATCGGCGAAGCGATTTCCAAGGCGCTGAAGGCGGCGGGCTATACTGTCGCGGCCACCTACGCCGGCAATGACGAAGCCGCCAACAAGTTCAAGGCGGAGACGGGCATTCCGGTCTATAAATTCGACGTTTCCGACTATGACGCCTGCGCCGCCGGGCTCGCGCAGATCGAGAAGGACCTCGGTCCGGTTGAAATTCTCGTCAATAACGCCGGCATCACCAAGGACCGTCTGTTTCACAAGATGGAGCTTGCCCAGTGGCAGGCGGTGATCAACACCAATCTCAATTCGCTGTTTAACGTCACGCGCCCGGTCATCAACGGCATGCGCGATCGCGGCTTCGGCCGCATCATCGTCATTTCGTCGATCAACGGCCAGAAGGGCCAGGCCGGTCAGACCAACTACTCCGCGTCGAAAGCCGGCGACATCGGCTTCGTCAAGGCGCTGGCGCAGGAGAGCGCGTCGAAGGGCATCACCGTCAACGCCATCGCGCCGGGCTATATCGCCACCGACATGGTGAAGGCGGTTCCGCAGGACGTGCTCGACAAGCACATCATTCCCTATATCGCGGTCGGCCGTCTCGGCGAGCCGGAGGAAATCGCGCGCGCCGTGGTGTTTCTCGCCGCCGATGACGCCGGCTTCGTCACCGGCTCGACATTGACGATCAACGGCGGCCAGTATCTGATTTAACCGGACGCCGCCTTGAATAAGAATGGCCGGCCGTTGTTGCGCCGGCCGTTCTTCCGCCTCGACGGCGGCGCGCTATTCCGCGCATCGCGAGATGGCCATGAGCGTAGAGGACGATCGATATCGACCCACGCCTTCGACGCGCGAATTTCGCTTGAGCGAATTCGTCTCGCGTTCAGATTCGCCTTGGCCATCGCCTGCCAGCCTCCAGCCGCGGCTTTCGGCCGGCGCAGGTAAATATTTTTCGCAGCGCAGCGGCTATGTCGCGCTGGTTTTGAACGCTGGGTTTTTCGCCTTCATTGCATATTGGCTCTATCACAACATCGAATTCGCCGATCTGGCGTCGCAGCTGAAGCAAATTCCCTTAACCGCGATCGTGATCGCAATGACGATGAATGTCTTCGTCCTGCTGTTCTACGGGTCGCGCCTTTCGAACCTGCTTGAGGGCCGCTTCTTTTCGGGCTTTTTGATCGCCACGATGGGCTTCACCTTCAACAGCTTGGTTCCGTTCAGAGCCGGCGAAGGCGTCAAAATCTATTTCGGCTGCTCCTATTTCGATTATGCGATCGGCAGCGTCAGCGCCGCTGTCCTGTTAGAAAAACTCTATGACGTAACCGCAATCGTGATTTTGTCATTGCTGATTCTGGCAGGCTCGGATTCGCGCATCATCGACCCGTTCATGTTGCTCATCGCCGCCGTGATCATTGCGATGATCTTCGCCGGCCTGTTCGCGTTCCGGCGGAGAGGCGTCGTTTGGAGCGTTCCGAAATGGGGCGTCGTCAAAGCGATGAGACTGGACGCGATCGTCAAGCAAGCCGGGCGTCTGGTCGCCAACCACAGCGCGGTGAAAACCGCGTTCTTCACGGCTTCAATTTGGCTGACCAATGTTTGCCTCGTCTACCTCGCCTTCAGGACGCTGCTGCCCGAAATCGATTTCAGCTTCATGCATGCGATGACCTTATTGATCATCGGCGCCCTGGCGATCGCCGTTCCGGCGAGCCCCGCCGGCCTCGGGCTGTTTGAGGCCGGCATCGTCGCCTATCTCGTCAATGCTTACGGCGTTCAAAAGGAACGGGCCATTTCCGCAGCCCTGGCCTACCACTTCTCGATCACCGCGCCGCACACGCTGATCGTCGTCGGTTTCCTTGGAATCGCGTTTTTCCGCTGGTTGAAACAGCGCTCGACGGTCTGATCTCGCGCGCGACGACGCGGCCAGGATCATCATCAAAGGGTCGCCGGCGCTAACGCCCGCGTGCGCCTCCGCACGGCGTTGCAGCCGGCCCTCTTCTACAACGCGCTCATCGAGACACCGAACATCGAGCGCAAGACAATGAACCGCCGGACCTCCAAAATCGCCCAGATCGCTTTCGCCGCCGCCGTCATCGGCGCCGCCGCCGCGCCGCAGGCCGCCGCTGCCCGCGAATTCGTTCACTATCCCTCCGATCTCAATCCGGGCGCGATTGTCGTCAGCGAGCACGAGCGCAAGCTCTATCTCATCGTCGACCAGGACGACGCCATCGCCTACAGGGTCGCGGTGCCGAAGGCCGGCAAGGAATGGTCGGGCGTCGTGCAGATCAACGGCAAATTTGTCGCGCCTGACTGGGCGCCCCCGGAAGACGTGAAGCGCGACCATCCGGAACTGCCCGAGGTGATCCCCGGCGGCGCGCCGAACAATCCGATGGGCGTGCGCGCCATGACGCTCAGCGAGGGCCAGGTCGCGATCCACGGAACCACGCAGAAAATGCGCAAGTCGATCGGCTCCGCCGCCTCCTATGGCTGCATCCGCATGCTCAACGAAGATATCGTCGATCTTTACGACCGCGTCGCGGTCGGCGCCACCGTGGTGATGATGCGGTAAGCGGCAGTCGCCAGACGATCGGGGGCGGACGACGCCCTCCATCCTTCCGGCTTCGGAATGAACCCCGTGTCGCCTCGGCGCCGCGGGGAACATGCCTTTCCGCCGGTCGCGCTTCGCCTGATCAATCCGCTCCATCTGTGCAGAAACGAGAATCCGCCAGAACAAGCCGCGCCATCCGCGCCGCGTCCGCTGATCCAAGAGCATGGATAGGTGATACGAATTCCGTTTGAACGGCTCGGGTTTGTCATTCCCGACGCGCGCAACGCGCGCGATCGGGAATCCAGAGCAAGACCGGCGTTCTTGGATTGGCGCTGGATTCCCGGTCAGGCCTTCGGCCTGCCGGGAATGACGCAGCCCAAGGATCGAGCGCCGCGAATTATGCGCTGCGGCGCTTGCCCTTCATGACGCATCCGCCGTTCGCCGTGTGCCGCATCTTCTTGCTCTTGAAGCATCGCGGCGTCGGATTGGCGCCAACGCTTTCCGCCTGCGGCGCCGAGTGCGACACGCCCTTCAACCCATTCGCGCTCGAATAAAAGCTGAACGACATGGCAAGGGTCGCGGCCACCAGAAATATGAACATTCGCATGTCATCGTTCCCTGCAAAGAGGCGCCGACCATCATCCAAAACGCCTTCGCACGCTGTGCTTTCGCGCACAGGCCACGCCCCAGCCGCGCTTGACGGCGCGAATAAAGGGGTATATACATATAATATGACTCAGTTGAATCCGACCGACGTCAGGCTCTGTGCGCAAAACTGCGCGGCCGCCAATATTCGCCGCGCCAGCCGCGCGATGACGCGCCATTACGGGAAGTTCATGGCGGCGACCGGACTGGAGCCGACTCAATATTCGCTGCTCGTCGCCTGCTCGCTCACCGGCGGCGCGACGGTCAGCAAATTGGCCGAGGCCTTTGTCCTTGAACGTAGCGCGCTCGCCCGCAACCTAGCGGTTTTGGAGAAGCGCGGACTGGTGAAGGTGAAAACCGGCGACGACCGCCGCACCCGCAAGATTGCGCTCACGCCCTTCGGCGAAGCGACGCTCGCCAATGCGCTGCCGCATTGGCGGGAAGCGCAGTCTTCGGTCGAGAAGAAATTCGGCGCCGAACGTCTGCAGAAGCTGTTATCGGAACTGCGCGCGCTGATGGATGCGACGTCGTCGGACTAAGACATCGCTAGCTGACACGCGCGCACGTAAAAAGGGGTATATGCAACTATGATCCATCCTTGCCACTCCCCCGCCCCTGACGCCGCCGCCGAACTCGACGCGGACGCGATCCGTGACATCGCCTTGCAGGCCGGCGCTGACGACGTCGGCCTTGTTTCGCTCGACGATCCGGCGCTTGACGATCAGCGCATCGACATTCTCGCCGCCTTTCCCTTCGCGCGCACGCTCATTTCTTTCGTCGTCAGGATGAATCGCGAGAACATTCGCAGCGCCGCGCGTTCCGCCGCCAATCTCGAATTTCATCATTCGGGCGACGATTGCGACGACATCGCGCGCCGCATCGCTCTCGCGCTTCAGGCGCGGGGCGTGCGCGCCGCCTATCCGTCGATGGGTTTTCCGATGGAAGCGTCGCGATGGCCGGAGAAAATGTGGGTCATCTCGCATAAGCCGGTCGCCGTCGCCGCTGGTCTCGGACGAATGGGAATCAATCGCAACGTCATCCATCCCAAATTCGGCAATTTTCTTCTGCTCGGCACGGTCGCGGTCGAGATCGACCTTGAGGCGTGCGCCAAGCCGCTCGACTTCAATCCGTGCTTCGAATGCAAGCTCTGCGTCGCCGCCTGTCCGACCGGCGCGATCGCGCCGGATGGACATTTCGACTTTAGCGCCTGCTACACCCATAATTATCGCGAGTTCATGGGCGGCTTCTCAGACTGGACCGAGTCGGTCGTCGAGGCGAAAAGCGCGCGCGCCTATCGCGCCAAAGTCAGCGACCCCGAGACCGTCTCAATGTGGCAGAGCCTCGCCTTCGGTCCCAACTATAAGGCGGGCTATTGCATGGCCGTGTGCCCGGCGGGCTCCGATGTCATCGGCGCTTATCAGGCGGATAAGAGACGCTATCTGCAGGAAGTCGTCGATCCGCTGCAGAAAAAGGTCGAGACGGTTTACGTCTCCACCGGCTCCGACGCCGAAGCCTATGTGCCGCGCCGGTTTCCGCAGAAGCAATTGAAACAAGTCGACGGCGCGCCGTTTCGTCCCCCGACGATCGAGAGCTTTCTGTCGGGATTGAGACTCGTCTTCCAGCGCGGCAAATCAACCGGCCTCGACGCGGTCTATCACTTCGTCTTCACCGGCGCGGAACGCCGCAGCGCCACGATCGCGATCGCCAACAGGCAGCTTCGCGTCGCCGAAGGGCTTGTCGGCGCATCGCGACTGACCGTGACCGCCGATTCCGAGACCTGGCTGCGCTTCCTGCACAAGGAGACGAGCCTCATCTGGGCGCTGCTGCGCGGCAAGATCAGGCTGCGCGGCGACCCGCGCCTGCTTCTCGCCTTCGGCCGTTGCTTTCGGGGCTGAGCTTCATCCCCCATTCGCCTTCGCATGGGCGGCGACGATATCGCGCGCCTGTTTGCCGACGACTTCCGCGAGATGGTCGAAGCGGGCCTGATAGAAGCCCGAGCCGGCGGTCGCCGAACGCAGCTCGACGATGAGATTGTCCATCTCCGCCTCGGGGATCAGCGTTTCGAGCCTGTCCCAGCCTTCCCAGCCCTCGCGCGGACCAAAGCCCATGATCTGGCCGCGCCGCGCCGAAACGATGCCGGTTGCGCGTGACATGGCGTCGCTCGGCACGAAAATATCGACCGCGAGCACCGGCTCGAGCAGGATCGGTTCGGCCTTCTCCAAAGCTTCGCTCATGCCGATTCGCGCCGCGGTGCGAAACGCCATGTCGGAAGAATCGACCGTATGATAGGAGCCGTCGGTCAGCACCGCCTCGACGTCGACGACCGGAAAGCCCAGCGGGCCATGCAGAAGAGCGTCCTGACAGCCGGCCTCGACCGACGAAAAATATTGCTTGGGCACGGCGCCGCCGTGCACGCGTTCGCTGAAGGCGAATCCTTCGCCGCGGCCGCGCGGCGCAATCTCCATCACCACATCGCCGAACTGGCCGTGGCCGCCGGACTGCTTCTTGTGGCGGCCGCGAATAGTGACCTTATGGCGGATCGTTTCGCGATAGGCGACCGTCGGCTTCGAGGACTCGACCGCGACGTTGAAGCGCGAAGCGAGGCGTTCCAGCGTGACGCGCAGATGCATCTCGCCCTGGCCAAACAGCTTGATCTGCGACAGCTCCTGGTCATGAACAAAGACGAGCGATGGATCCTCTTCGATGAGCTTCCCCATCGCCGCGGCAAGCCGCATCTCGTCCTTTCGGTCCTTCACATTGAGCGCCAAAGCATGCACGGGATCGGGAATATGCGCGCGAGTGGCCTTCAACTCCTCGGCGCCCGCTCGCGCGTCGGCGACGATATTGTCGCCGGTCTGCGCATGATCCAGACGACCAAGAGCGATGACGTCTCCGGTCTTCGCCTCGGTCATTTTACCGGTCGTCGCGCCCATCAGACGCGACATGCCCGAAATGCGATCCTCGCCCTGCGGCGAAGCGACCGTGCTCCCGTCCGCAATGGCGCCGCGCAGCACGCGCGCGACCGACAATTTGCCGCCATGCGGCGTGTGAATGGTACGAATGATGCGCGCGAGCGCCGGGCCGCTGTCGCCAACGCCGAGCCGCGCCCTGGTCGCGTCGATTCCCGGCGCTTCATGACGCAGCGCCTTCAAGAGCCGCGTGACGCCGGCTCCCCGTTCGGCCGATCCGATGAAAAGCGGCGCGACAAGCCCCGCGCGCAATTCCTTGGTGAGATCATCGAAGACCTGGTCGCGCGGCGGCTCGATGTCAGAAATCAGCTCTTCCATCAAAGCGTCGTCATAGTCGGCGAGACGCTCCAGCATCGAGTAGCGCGCTTCCTTCTCGGTCGCCGCGTCCCCCTTGGGAATGTCGATAACCTCGGAGGGCGCGTGTTCGCGGTAAACAAATGCGCGCTCCAGCGCGAGATCGATGAAGCCGACCGCGACGCCATTGTTCCAGATCGGAATTTGCCGCAGCAGCAGCGGCGTGCGCGACGCCGGCTGCAGAATGTTCAGCGCCTCGCGCACGTCGATGGTCGCGGCGTCGATCTTGTTGAGGAAAATGAAATGCGGCGCGCCAAATTCTTCGAGCTGGCGCAAAATGAGCTGCAGCGCCGGAATCTTGCGGGGGTCGGCCTCGCAGACGACGATCGCGGCGTCGACCGCGGGCAGGATGTTGCGCGATTCATGAGCGAATTCGACTGAGCCCGGAAGATCGACAAACGTGTAGCGATCGCCCATATAGTCGACGGTCGCGACGTTCGACTCGACGCTCATCTGATGGGCGCGCGCTTCCGGACTTGAATCTCCGACGCTCGCGCCCGCAGCGACGCCCCCTTGCCGGGGAATAGCGCCGGCATGGGCGAGAATGGCCTCCAAAAGAGTGGTCTTGCCGCATTGAAAAGGGCCCGCCAGCGCAATCAGCCGGGGGCCCTGTGCTCTCGCCTCGTGCGAATTCGCTCCTTGGGACGACGTTTGGCCCATCACTCCCTCCTTATTGTCGGAGCCTGATTTATCCGGCCCCGTTAGCTCATGGTTTCACCATGCGGCCGTGAGCGCAAGCCGGGGCGCACAAACCGCGGCGCGGCGCGACCGGCGCTTCCACGGCCGCCGAAAGCGCGATAGAAGGCGCGACCAATACGTCAACGGAGCTGTTATGCGCCCCAGCAAACGCGCGCCCGATGAAATGCGCCAAGTGAGTTTCGAGCGCGGCGTCGCCCGCTACGCCGAGGGCTCCTGCCTCGTGAAATTCGGCAATACGCAGGTGCTCTGCGCGGCGTCGCTCGAAGACAAGCCGCCGCCATGGCTGCGCG
Source organism: Methylocystis sp. (assembly GCF_050246715.1). NCBI lineage: Bacteria > Pseudomonadati > Pseudomonadota > Alphaproteobacteria > Hyphomicrobiales > Methylocystaceae > Methylocystis > Methylocystis sp. The sequence goes on along the minus strand of NZ_JBFWVN010000036.1, from coordinate 15,684 downwards.
GCCAGGGCCGTGGCTGGGTGACGGCCGAATATTCCATGCTGCCGCGCGCCACGCATACCCGCACGCGGCGCGAGGCGGCCGCCGGCCGGCTCTCCGGACGCACCCAGGAGATCCAGCGCCTCATCGGCCGTTCGCTGCGCGCGGTCACCAATCTGTCGGCGCTCGGCGAGCGGCAGATCGTCGTCGACTGCGACGTGATCCAGGCCGACGGGGGAACCCGTACGGCCTCGATCACCGGCGCCTGGCTGGCGCTTCATGACTGCTTCGATTGGATGCGGTCGCGGTCGATCGTCAAGGAAAGCCCGCTGCGCGATCAAGTCGCAGCAGTCTCCTGCGGCATTTTCAACGCGACGCCGGTGATCGACCTCGATTACGCCGAAGACTCGACGGCCGAGACCGACGCCAATTTCGTCATCACCGGCTCCGGCGGCCTCGTCGAAATTCAGGCGACGGCGGAAGTCGCGGTCTTTTCGCAAGATGAGCTTTCGGCGATGCTGGGCCTCGCTCAAAAAGGCGTCGCCGATCTTGTCGCGCTGCAAAAAGCGGCGCTCGCTTAAGCTGCATCAGCAGCCTTCCCGACGCGCGCAACGCGCGATCGGAATTGATGCGCATTCCGGCTGATCCATTCGCTTGGACGGCGTTATTCCCGGCAGGCCGAAGGCCTGACCGGGAATCCAGAGCCGAGGCAGAAACTCAGTTTTTGCTCTCGATTCCCGATCGCGCTCCGCGCGTCGGGAATGACATCAGAGCCGTCGGACCAGCCGTATCTGTCACGCCACCGATGGCGGATTGATCGGCTGCGGATCGGTTTCGAGCAGCGCATAAAGCAAATGGTCACGCCACTGGCCGTTGATATTGAGATAGGAGCGCGCATAGCCCTCCTGTTTGAAGCCGACGCGCTCCAGCAATCGCTTTGACGGTTCGTTGGTCGGCAGACACGCCGCCTCGATGCGATGGAAGCCGCGCTTTTCGAAGGCATAGGCGCAGGCGGCGCGAACGGCGCGGGTCATATGGCCCTTGCCCGCATAAGGCTCGCCCATCCAATAGCCGAGCGTCGCCGCCTGCGACACGCCGCGCCGGACATGTCCGAAGGAGAGGCCGCCCATCAGCGCGTCGTCCTCATCGCGAAAGATGAAAAAGGAATAGGCTTCGTCGCGCGCCATTTCCTCGGCGTGACGACGCACGCGATAGCGAAAGCTCGCCCGCGTCAGATCGTCAATCGGCCAGAGCGGCTCCCACGGCGTCAGGAAGGAGCGGCTCTTCTCGCGCAGTTCGGCCCATTCGACGTAATCGCGCATTTCCGACGCGCGCAGATAAAGGCCCTCGCCTTTGATCGGCAGGTCGCGGCGTCCGATTACGCTAAAGATCGCCATCGTGCTCCTTGCCAGAACTTGTCAGCTCTTCGCCGCGCGCGCGTGCTGCAAAATGAATTCGGCGATTCGCGCGCCGTCATTTTCAAGAATCGTGAATCGCTCTGGCGCGTCAAGACGCGTCGCAATATTTTCGGGCGGCTGCGGGCGCAGCCCGATCGCGCGCTCAATGGCGTCCGGAAACTTCGCCGGATGCGCGGTCGACAGCGCGATGACAGGCGTCGCAGGGTCCTTCGCGAGGCGCGCGCGCGCCGCGCTGACGCCGGTCGCCGTATGCGGATCGAGCACATAGCCGGTCTCGCGCCAGGTGCGACGGATCTCCTCCGTGGTCTCGGTTTCGCCGACCGATAGCGCGTCGAATTCGGCGCAGATTGCGGCAACCGCCTCAGCCGGAATGTCGAAAGCTCCTGACTGATCGAGCGAAGCGAATGCGGCGCGGACCGCGGCCGAATCGCGTCCCGTCGCATCGAACAATAAGCGCTCGAAGTTAGATGAAAGCTGAATGTCCATCGACGGTGACTGAGTCGGCGTCACGCCGCGCGGCTCGTAACGACCGCCGGCGAGCGCGCGCGCCAAAATGTCATTGGCGTTGGTGGCGACAAGGAGTCTCTCGACGGGTAGACCCATTCGCTTCGCGACGTAGCCGGCGAGCACGTCGCCGAAATTTCCGGTGGGCACGGCGAAGGAAATGTGCCGATGCGGCGCGCCGAGAGCGACGGCGCTCGTAAAATAGTAGACAGTCTGCGCAACGACGCGCGCCCAGTTGATCGAATTGACGCCGGCCAAGCCGACCCGCGTGCGAAACTCGGCGTCGCGAAACAGCCGCTTCAATATCGTCTGGGCGTCGTCAAAAGAACCCTCAAGCGCGATCGTATGAACATTGTCGTCGGCGACCGTGGTCATTTGCTTGCGCTGCACATCCGACACCCGGCCGTGCGGAAAAAGAATGAAGACGTCGACGCGATCCAGTCCCTTGAATGCCTCGATCGCCGCGGCGCCAGTGTCGCCCGATGTCGCGCCGACAATGGTGGCGCGCAGATTTCGCTTTTCGAGCACATGATTCATCATGCGCCCAAGGAGCTGCATCGCCAGATCCTTGAAGGCGAGAGTCGGCCCGTGGAAAAGTTCCAGAATGAACAGATTGTCCGCGATCTGCGTCAGCGGCGCGATCGCGCAATGACGAAATTCGCTATAGGCGCTCGCCGTTTGCGCCCGCAGAATGTCGGGCGAAAAGGTCTCGCTGAGATAAGGCGCGATCAGTCGCGCCGTCGCTTCGGCGTATGGACGTCCGGCGAGCGCAGCGATGTCGGAAGGCGCCACGCGCGGATAGGCGAGCGGCGTATAGAGCCCGCCGTCGGTCGCAAGACCGGCAAGCAGAACATCGTCGAAGCCAAGCTGGGCGGCGTCGCCGCGCGTTGAGAGATAGCGCAACCTTTGATCCATCGATGCGGCTTGCGCGCCAATTGCGACGCGCATGTTTTTGCGACTTCCTTCTGAGCCGTTCGGGGGTCATTCCCGACGCGCGGAGCGCGATTGGGAATCCAGAGCTCGCCAGCGCTCCTGGGTAGGCTCTGGATTCCCGATCAGGCCTCCGGCCTGTCGGGAATGACAGCCCAGCGAACGGATCAAGCGGCGTTCGACGTTCTGCGCCTTTTCATAGCATATTCGTCATCGCTGCAAGACCGAGGCTACGGCGCCTCCGCGCGCGCGAGGACGCCGCGCGCGTAAAGCGCGAAAATGACCAGAAGCGCGAAGGACAGGCCGAACCACGTAACGGCGTATGAAAAATGATTATTGGCGATTGTTGGAACGCCGCCGACGGGGCGCGGCCAGTCAGACGCCGTGGCGGGAGCGGCGTCGATCACCAGCGCGAAAGGCGCGGTGTCGGTCAGTTTCAGCGCTGCGGCGATCGCGGCGGGATCACGCGCAAAGAACACGCCCCTCTCCGGCTCATCGGCGGGCGTGAAAGGGTTGCGCCGCTCCGGCGCGCGCAGCACGCCGACCAGCGTCGCCTCGCCGGAAGGAGCCGCGCGCAAAGCAGCATCATTGGCTTTTGAAGCCGGAAGAAAACCGCGATCGACGAGCACGACGCCGCCGCCCGTCAACTCGAAAGGCGTCGCCAGTAAATAGCCCGGCTCTTGGCTTGCGCCCTCCGGCGGCGCGGTGAAGATGAGCGCATCGCCGCCGCCGACAAAGCGCCCGGTCGCACGAACATGCATGAAGTCATAGTCTTCGGCACGAAGCGTCGCCCATCGTTCGGGAGGGGGAATCAGTTGTGGGTCTTGCGTGGCGCGTTGTTCGACGCGCGCGATCAGCGCCTCTTTCTCGCCTAATCGCCGCACCTGCCAAAACCCGAGACTGACCAGCAACGCGAAAAGCAGGGCGGTGGAGATCGTCGGCCACAAAAGCGCGCGCGCATGAGGGCTCACGACTGATGGCGGCTTTCTTCGGCCTTGTTGAAATATTGCAGCGCGATCAGCAGACCCTTCATCGGCCGCAGCAACGCGATGCAAAGCACGGCCGACAGAGGCACAAGGATGGCCGCATGCACCCAATAGGGCGGCTGATAGGTCACCTCGACATACCACAGCACTGCGATGGCGATGAAGCCGACGATCGTCATGACGAAGATCGCCGGGCCGTCGCCCGCATCGGCGAAGGAGAAATCGAGCCCGCAGACCTCGCATTTCGGCGCGACCGCGAGCAGGCCTTTGATCATGTGTCCCTTACTGCAGCGCGGACATCTGCCGAGGGCGCCGTCGACATAGACCGACAGCGGCGGATAGACATGCTCTTCTGACATATTGGGCCTCCAACGAAAACGGTCACGGGCGCGCCCGTGACCGTCCAATGTTCAGATCGGGCGGCGAGACGCCTATTCCATGACCCCGCCCCAGTTCCCCCACACGTAGATGCAGGCGAACAGAAACAGCCAGACGACGTCGACGAAGTGCCAGTACCAAGCGGCGAATTCGAAGCCGAGGTGCTGATCCGGCGTGAAGGCGCCCCTGAAGACTCGAAGCAGGCACACGAGAAGGAAGATCGTGCCGACGATCACGTGGAAGCCGTGAAAGCCCGTCGCCATGAAGAAGGTCGAGCCGTAGTTCGTCGCGGCCGGCTTCGCCGGATCGAAGGCGAAAGCGAAAGGCGCGTGGATATATTCATAGGCCTGGATCGTCGTAAACAGCAGACCAAGCGCGATCGTCGCGATCAGACCCTTCTTCAGCGTGTCGCGGTTATTTTCCAGAAGGCCGTGATGGGCCCAGGTCAGAGTCGCGCCGGAGCTGAGCAGAATGATCGTATTGAGCAACGGCAGTTTCCAGGGGCTCAAAACTTCGACGCCCTTTGGCGGCCAGACGCCCTGGAACAATTCGGTGCGCATGACCTGGACCGCGTCGTCAGGAAACAGCGCCGAATTGAAGAACGCCCAGAACCAGGCGACGAAGAACATCACCTCCGAGAAGATGAACAGGATCATCCCGTAGCGGTGATGCAGCCGCACGACCGGCGAGTGAAATCCGCCGATGGTCGCTTCATGGATGATGTCGCTCCACCAGGCGTACATCACCAGAAGTATGCCGGCGAAGCCGACGAAAAACATGATGCCGCCAAAGGTCATGCCGCCGATCGGCGCGCCCTTGTGCTGCGCCATCCACATGACCGCGCCGATCGCCGTGATCAGCGCGGCGAACGCGCCCACGATCGGCCACGGACTCGGATCGACCAAATGGTAGTCGTGTTCGGGTTTCGCGTGTCCGTCCGCCATCTTGCTTATCCTTGTCCAGCGGCCGGCGATCCCGGCCATTCTCCTTAGTTCGCCGCGCGCCAAACTGCGCGGCGCGTCATCCCTTCGGCTTTGCGCCGGCCGTCTCGCTCGTCTTCGAAGGCGCGGAGTCCTTGGTTGCGAAGAAAGTATAAGACAGCGTGATCTCGCGAACGCCGCGCATCCCCTCTTCGCGCTCGAGCGCCGGATCGAGATAGAAAACCACCGGCCATTCCTCGGCCTCATGCGGACCGAGCCGCTTCTCCTCGAAGCAGAAACAGGCGACCTTGACGAAATAGGCGCCGGCCTGGCCGGGCGCGACATTGTAGGCCGCCTGACCGCTTGTCTCGCGATCGGAAAGATTGGCGACTTTGTAATAGACGGTCTTGGTTTCGCCGGTGCGCAGCGAAACTTTCGCGACCTCGGGCTCGAAGCGCCACGGCAGATCGCGCGCGACATTGGCGTCGAAACGCACGGTCAGCACGCGTTCGCCGGGGGCGATTGGCGCCGCGGCGAGATCAACCTTCGGCGTGCCGCCGAAACCTGTCGCCGCGCAAAAGGCCCGGTACAGCGGAACCGAAGCGAAAGACAGAACGAGCATCGCCGTCGCGCCGACGATCAGCGCCGCCGCGATCAACCGCGGACGATTGCGTGAATGAGGCGCCGGCGCGTTCATGGCTTCAGATCGTCCGATTGATGATCGCTGCGCCGAACTTCACAATGGTGACGGCGTAAAACAGCACGGCGAGCAGAGCGATCGTCGCGCCGATGGCGATATTGCGCTGGCGGCGGCTGCGCGCCTGCTCTTCCGTCAGAACGACCCCGGGGCCGCCAAATCCGCTTGCGCGCTCCTTCATCTTGTCGCCTGCGTCGGTCATGTTCTTCACCATCCGATTGGCCGCTCAGATCAGCGCGAAGACATGCGCCGTCTGCTCGACGACGAGCACGAGGAACAGCACGAACAGATAGAGAATCGAGAACAAAAACATCCGGCGCGCCGCCCGGCGGGCCGCCTCGCCTTCACGCTGTTTGAAGACCGCCGTCGCGAGAGCGACGAGGGCGATGCCGCAGCCGATCGAGACAAGCCCGTAAGCGAGCGAGGCGAAGCCCAGCAGCCAGGGCGCGACGCCGAGCGGCGCGAGCGCCAGAGCGTAGATCAGGATTTCGAGACGGGTGCGGTCCTCGCCGGCGACATTGGGCAGCATCGGCACGCCGGCGCGACCGTATTCTTCGCTTTTCAGCAAGGCGAGCGACCAAAAGTGCGGCGGGGTCCAAATGAAGATGATCGCAAACAGCACGACGCTCGCGAGATTGATCTCGCCCGTCGCGGCGGCGAAGCCGACCATTGGCGGCAGCGCGCCGGCGGCGCCGCCGATGACGATGTTCATCGGCGTCCAACGCTTCAGCCACATCGTATAGATCACGACGTAGAAGAGAATGGTGAAGGCGAGCAGCGCCGCAGCAAACCAGTTCGCGACATAGCCGAGCGTGAAGACCGAGAGCGTCGCGAGCACAAGGCCGAAGGCGAGCGCCGACTCGGGATCGAGCCGTCCGGCAGGGATCGGGCGCTTGCGCGTGCGCGTCATGAGCGCGTCGATGTCTGCGTCGTACCACATGTTGAGCGCGCCGGACGCGCCGGCGCCGACGGCGATCGCGAGAAGCGAGGCAAAGCCGATCAGCGGATGCGGCGGCGTCGGCGCGAGCAACAGGCCGGCAAGCGCCGTAAACACCACGAGCGACATGACGCGCGGCTTCAGAAGCGCGAAATAGTCCGAAGGCGACGCGACCGAGATGCGCGGAGCCTGTTCCTCATGCAGATAGGATGCGTCGCTCATGGCGTTTCACTCTGAACCTATTCGGCCGAGATGCGGCGCAGGCGCCCGTATCTTGGCCGGCATGTAGCGCCGGCGCGAAATCTCCTGCGCCGACGTTTTGTTTCGTCACCGGCCCGGCCCGCTGATGCGCGGCAGAACCTGGAACTGGTGGAACGGCGGCGGTGACGGCAGAGTCCACTCCAGCGTCGTCGCGCCAACGCCCCAGGGATTGGCGCCGGCCACCCGCTTCTTCATGAACGTCTCGATGATCACATAGAACCAGACGATCAGGGAAAGCGTGACGAAGATCATGCCGAAGGACGACACCAGATTCCACAACGCGTAAGCGTCGGGATAGTCGATGTAGCGGCGCGGCATCCCGCCCAGCCCGAGGAAGTGCTGCGGGAAGAAGACGACGTTGACGCCGATGAACAGCAGCCAGAAATTCGCCTTGGCCAAAGGCTCCGAATACATGTAGCCGCACATCTTGGGGAACCAATAGTAGAACCCCGCATAGAGCGCGAAGACCGCGCCGAGCGACAGCGTGTAGTGGAAGTGCGCGACGACATAGTAGCCTTCGTGGAACTGCTTGTCGGCGCTGGCGTTGGCGAGCACGACGCCGGTGATGCCGCCCATCGTGAACACGAAAATGAAGCCGATCGCCCAGACCATCGGCGCGCGGAAGGAGATCGATCCGCCCCACATCGTCGCGATCCAGGAGAAAATCTTGATGCCGGTCGGCACCGCGATTACCATCGTCGCCAGAGTGAAGTAGCGCTGGGCGTTGAGCGACATGCCGACCGTATACATGTGGTGCGCCCACACGATGCTGCCGAGCACGCCGATCGAGACCATGGCGTAGGCCATGCCGAGATAGCCGAACACCGGCTTCTTCGAGAAGGTCGACACCACCTGGCTGATGATGCCGAAGCCCGGAAGGATGACGATGTAGACTTCTGGGTGGCCGAAGAACCACAGCAGGTGCTGGAACAGCAGCGGATCGCCGCCGCCTGACGGGTCATAGAACATCGTGCCGAAGTTGCGGTCGGTGAGCAGCATCGTCACGCAGCCGGCGAGCACCGGCAGAACGAGCAGCAGCAGGAAGGCGGTCACCAGGATCGACCATACGAACAGCGGCATCTTGTGCAGAGTCATGCCGGGCGCGCGCATGTTGAAGATCGTGGTGATGAAATTGATCGCGCCGAGGATTGACGATGCGCCGGCGAGATGCAGCGCCAGGATCACGAAATCCATGGACGGGCCGGGCGTGCCGGTGTTCGACGAAAGCGGCGGATAGAACGTCCACCCGCCGCCGAAGCCTTTCATGCCCGGCGCGCCCTCGACAAACATCGAAATGACGGCGAGAACGAGGGCAGAGACGAGGAGCCAGAATGAGATGTTGTTGAGGCGCGGGAAGGCCATATCCGGCGCGCCGATCATGATCGGCACGAACCAATTGCCGAAGCCGCCGATGAGAATGGGCATGGCCATGAAGAAGATCATGAGCACGCCATGCACCGTGATGAACACGTTGTAGAGATTCTTGCCGGCGTCCAGCGCCATCTCCGGATCGGCCCCGTGCAGGAATTCCGCGAGCCCCGGGAAAATCTGCACGCCTGGGTAGGCGAGCTCAAGCCTCATGCCGAGCGACAGCAGGAAGCCGACGACGCCGCCGATCGTGCCGAGAATGATGTAGAGCGTGCCGATGTCCTTGTGGTTGGTGGAGAAGAGGAATCGGCGCAAACCCCTCGGGTGATCATGCGCCCCGGCCATCGTCGAACTCGCCATCGTCATGTTCCTTGAAGACTAGTTATGTTCCGTTGCGTCTCGTTTCGGCGGCCGTTCAGCGGCTGTCAGCGGCGACCCGCACGCGCGCGCCGGCCGCGGCGAACTTCTGCTTCGATTCGGCGAGCCACTCATTGTATTTTTCACGGCTGACCGCGCGGATCACGATCGGCATATAGGCGTGGTCCTTGCCACAGATGAAGTAGCACTGGCCGTAATAGACGCCTTCCTTCTCGACCTTGAACCAAGTTTGGTTCAACCGGCCGGGGATCGCGTCCATGCGAACGCCGAAGGACGGAACGCCGAACGCGTGGATGACGTCGTTCGACGTGACATGGACCGCGATGACCTCATTGACCGGCACGAGGGCTTCGTTGTCGACCGTCAGCAGGCGAAGCTCGCCGGGCTGGAGTTCTGACTCGGGCTTCAGCATCTGATCGAAGCCGAAGCCGCCGCCCTGATCCTCAGGATATTTGTATGACCAATACCACTGGTTCCCCGTCACTTTGATCGTAACAGACGCCTCCGGCACTTCAACCTGCTCCGCCAGCAGCCGCAGCGACGGGACCGAGATGAACAGCAGGATCAGGACCGGAATCAGGGTCCAGATGATTTCAAGCGGCGTATTGTGGGTCAGCCTCGACGGAACGGGGTTCGCCTGCTCATTGAAGCGGTAGCAGACATAGACCAACAGACCCAGGACGAACAGCGCGATGAACGAAATGATCGGCATCAGCACCATGTTGTATAACTGCTGCGTGCCCAGCCCGACTGGCGTGACCATATTCGGAAGGCCAAGGCCGCCTGGGACGGGCTGTCCCTCAACTTGCGCAAGCGCGACGCTGGCGCACAACATCGCGGGAATCGTCGTGGCGGCCGCCAATGCGCCGCGCGTCAGCATCTGTTGATTGACGTGAAACATCAAAGCCGCCTTCTTCGGAACCCTTCGCCAGCCAGTCATTGTTCTTTTTGTGATTTCCGTTCGCGGCCTGCCCAAAGCCCGCCCCGCTCGGTAGTCGGCCGGTTCAATCACAATCCGCCGCTACGCGCAATCGCTTGCAAAGCCGGATTCGACAGACAAATCGTCGCGCCAAAGCCTTTGCCAAACAATGCGGCGTGGCGTCGGCGATCTTGACAGTTAAAGTCCATTTGATAGGCAACGACAGGTCGCGCCAAAGGCGCGCGGCGACCGACTGCTTTCACTCTGATTGCTGAATTGGAACCAGCGCGGCGCCGTCTTTCAGGAGACAGAATGAAGCCCTCGCGCGTTGCAAAAATTGGGCGCCTGATGCGACATCGGGTCGCGGCGGCGGGAGGGGCGATTTTGCTCGGCCTCGGCGCGGTCTCGAACCATGCGCAAGCCGCCGCCGTTAAAGCCAAATTCGGCGACTGGGAAATGCGCTGCGAGACGCCTGCGGGCGCCGCGGCCGAACAATGCGCGTTGGTGCAAAGGCTGATCGCCGAGGACAACGCCCAGATTTTTCTCGTCATCCAGGTGCTCAAGACCAGCGACGGCAAAAGCCGATTGCTGCGCGTGATCGCGCCGCTCGGCGTGCTTCTGCCTAACGGGCTCGGCTTGAAGATCGACCAGACCGACATCGGGCGCGCCGGCTTCGTCAAATGCCTGCCCTCGGGCTGCTTCGCCGATGTGACGATGGACGACAAACTGATCGATCAGTTAAAGAGTGGCAAGATCGCCACTTTCATCATCCATCAGGTTCCGGAAGAAGGCATCGGGCTGCCGCTGACCCTGCAGGGATTCAAGGATGGATTCGCAAAGCTGCCGTAATGGTTTCGCAAACAGCGCGAGGGCCAAGGCCATGAAAACCACGCGGCGCGAGCGCCTCGCCTGCGCGCTTTTGACATCGCTTGCGCTGATGCCCGCTACCGTCGCGGCGTTCGAACTGCCCAAGATTCGCGTGCCCGCCATTTTCGGCGGCGGACAGAAAGAAGGCGAACCGCCGCCCGCCGGCGCGACGCCGGACTGTCCCGAGGTTTTCATCGACAGCGGCGCGGCCATGCAGCGTTCGCCGCCCGACGCCGACGCCGCCAATGTGCGCTACCAGCTCTCGCTCGGCGAAACGGCGCGTCAGTGCATCATCGACGGCGGCCATCTGACGATCAGAGTGGGAATCGAAGGTTCAGCTGTGCTCGGCGCGGCCGGCCAGCCCGGCGTCTATGGCGCCAATCTGCGGGTGGCGATTCGACGGCAGAAAGACGACACGCTCGTCGCCTCGAAAATCTATCGCGTGAGCGCATCGATTCCAAATGGCGGAACGCGAGCCGAATTTCAGGTGATCGCCGATCCGATCGCCGTGCCGGTGATGAGCCCGCGCGCGCAGGACGATTACGAAATACTCGTCGGCTTCACCCAGGGCGTGGAGAAGCCCGCCGTCGAGAAAAAGCGCCGCGGCGGCTAAACCGCCGCGACCAATCATACGGCATACGTTTGATCGGTTCGGACGTCATTCCCGACGCGCGAAGCGCGATCGGGAATCCCGAGCAAGACCAGCGTTTTTGGATTGGCTCTGGATTCCCGGTCAGGCCTTCGGCCTGCCGGGAATGACACGGTCCCAGCGAACGGATCCTCCGGAATCCGGATCAGTGGGCGAGCGACTTCAATTCCTTGATGCCGTCGGCCACGAAATCCTTGCCGGCGGCGACGCCGCCCGCAATCGCGCGCTCGGCGATCTTGACGGCGGCGTCGGCCGCGGCGGCGCGCACTTCGGCTGAGGCCTGCGCCTCCGCCTGAGCGATTTTCTGCTCGACCTGCTTGACCCTGCGCGCCATGAACTCATCGAGACGGCGCCGGCCTTCGGCGGCGATCATTTCCGCCTCCTCCTTCGCCTGCGCGACGATGGCCTTGGCCTCTGCTTCCGCTTCAGCCCGCTTCTGCTCGAAAGAGGCGAGCAACGTTTCCGCTTCGTTGCGCAGGCGTTCGGCCTCCGCGAGCTCGCCCTTGATGCGGTTGATGCGCGCGTCGATCAGCGCGGCGAACTTCGAATGCGCGCCGACCCAGAGCATGACGAGAACGAAGATGGTAAAACCGACGGCGACGTAGAATTCCGCGTCAAAATGCATTGAGCGTCTCCTCAGTTCGACGGCGTCGCGTGCGACTTAGCGAGCGCGGACTGATCGATCTTGGCGCCGGTGAGCTTCTCGACGATGGCGGCGGCGGCGTCGACAGCTATCTGCTCGACATTGGCCAGCGCCGTCGTCTTTGCGCTCGCGATGCGTTCGTCGGCGGCGCGGATTTTCTCCGCCGCTTCAGATTCGGCGATCGTGCGTTGCCTTGCGGTCTCAGCGGCGATCTTGTTCTGCGCGTCGCGGCCGATGGCCTGCGCCTCTTCGCGTCGGCGGCGAAGATTCTCGTCATTCGCGGCGGCGGCGGCTTGCGCCTTCGACTGCATGTCGCGCGCCGCGCCGAGATCGCCGGCGATCTTTGCGCCGCGATTTTCGATGATGCCGCCGACGCGCGGCAGCGCGATGCGCGACATCAGCACGTAGAGCAGTCCGAAAATGACGACGAGCCAGAAAATCTGCGGCGCGAAATTCTCCGTCTGGAAGGGCGGAAAGGCGCCTTCGTGATGCGCCTCGCCGGCGCCGACGGACTCATGCGTTTCCTGCTCGCCCTCGGCGGCGAAAGCGGAAGAGATGATCGCCATGGACATGATCCAAGCCTTAGAACATTGGCCGCGCGGCGGCCGCGCGGCGCTTAAAGCGCAAGGAAAACGAGCGCCCGGCCGCGAGGGGCCGGGCGCGCAACGTCACGCCTTCAGGAACAGCAGGATCGCGATCAGAAAGGCGAAGATGCCCAGACCTTCGGCAAGCGCCGCGCCGATGATGGCGTTGGTGAACTGGGAGGCTGCCGCCGACGGATTGCGCAGCGCGCCGTTGACGAAATTGCCGAAAATGATGCCGACGCCGATCGCCGCCGCGCCGGTGCCGATCGCCGCGAGTCCGGCGCCGACGAGTTGCATTTCTGACATATCTTACTCCTGCTGAATGGGGCGACGTTTATTGTTCGATCTTTATCAGTGGCCCGGGTGAATAGCGTCGTTGAGATAGACGCATGTAAGAACGCTGAAGACGAAGGCCTGCAGACAGGCGACAAGCAGTTCGAGCGCATAGAGCGCGACGATGGCGAGCAGCGGCACCGGCGCGAGCGCCGCCCAGACGCCGGCGCCGAGCAGCATCACCACGAAGCCGCCGAATACTGCGAGCGTGATGTGGCCAGCGAGAATATTGGCGAAGAGACGGACGGAGAGCGACACCGGCCGCGACAGGAAGGAGATGATCTCGATCGGCACCAGCACGACGAGCACGGGCAGCGGCACGCCATGGGGCACGAAAAGGTTGAGAAAGCCGAAGCCGTGGCGGTAGAGGCCGTAAAGCACCACGAGCGAGATCACCACGATCGCGAAGGCGAAGGTGACCACGATCTGGCTCGTCACCGAATAGGTGTAGGGAACGAGCCCGATCAGATTGGCGATGAGGATGAAGGAGAACAGCGTGAAGACGAAGGGGAAGAATTTCATCCCTTCCGTCCCGGCGGTCTGGCGCACCATGCCGGCGACGAATTCGTAAAGCATTTCGGCCATCGCCTGCACGCGGCCCGGCACGATCGCTTTCTTGGAGGTCGCGAGGATCATCAGCGCGACGACGCCGAGCGCGGCGAGCAGCATGAAGAGCGACGCGTTGGTGAAGGACGTCTCGATGCCCTGAATCTCGAAGGGCCACAGCCGATGCAATTCGAACTGCTCGATGGGATTGGGCTTGGCGGCTGCTTCTTCCGGATTCATCGCTCTTTCCGGGCGTCGCCGCCCGGCCCCGCTTGGCGCGTCGCCGCGCCCTTTCGTTCTAGTCCTCGCCCGGCCCCTTCGGCTTCGCCACGCGATAGACGTTCCAAAAACCCGCCGCGACGCCCAGCCCCAGCATGACGATCAGGAGCCACGGCGTCGTGCCAAGCCACTTGTCCGCCTGCCAGCCGATCACCGCGCCGACCAAAACCGCCCCGACGAATTCGGAGAAGGCGTTGAGCCCCACCCGCATCGCGCGCGTAAAGCCCTTGCGCTCTACCGGCGGCGCCGCTTCTGCGGCCCGCTCTTCGTCGACCTTCCGCAAGGCCGCGTTGAGCTTTTCGAGCCGCGCATTGAGCGCCGCGCGCTCCGCGTCCTCTTCGTTCTCGTCGCTCATCGGCCTTCTCGCCTCGCCTATTGCGCCATGCGCAAAATTTAACGATGGCGCGACGCCGCGCGACGGGAAAGTCGAACCGTTCGGGAGATGGCGCGAAACTCTCGGCTTGCGGCCGAGCCTTTCGAGCCGGGCGCAACATATTTGCGGGCCTTGATTTAGTCAAGGCGAGGCTCGTTAGCATAACCAACTGTATTTATTTGATATTTTTCGGCCTGCGACGATCTGCTGTCCGATCAGGCGCCGCGGCGCGTCAAATTCCGGGCCCGCCGGCGCAAGCGGGCGCGGAACTGTGACGGCCTCGAAATTGTTGCGCTTTTATGACGCTCCCTCTCCGTTCCCTGGCGCCGATCGTCGCCTTCACGCTGCTGTTGCTCGCGCCGAGCCTCGCCATCGCCGGCGGCGCGCTGTCCTTTCATTTGCGCTTTGAAGCGCTGCTTGTCGTTTCTCTCCTTTGCATCGCCGCCTGCGTGCTGGGCGGCTATTCCTTCGCCGAACTCGGTCTCGGGCTGCCGAGAGGCGCGCGCGCCTGGCTGATCTGCGGCGCGCTGACCTGCATGCTGCTGGCGGCGGTCGTCGTCGAGGCGCAGTTTTTCAGCCATCCGCATGCGCCGCCGAATTGGATCGCCTTCGCGCCCTTTTATGCGCTCGTGTCGAGCCCCTGCCAGGAAGTCGTCTGCCGCTCGATCCCCAAGCTGATCGCCGACCGGCTGCAGATGAGCGGACGCAATTACGTCCTGTTTTCGTCGGCGGTGTTTTCGCTGATGCATGCGGCCTATGGCGATCCCGTCCTGCTCGCCAATACGTTTCTCGCCGGCGTGGCGTGGAGCACCGCCTATCTCTTCACCCGCAACGTCTGGCCGTTAACGGCATCTCACGCCGCGGTCGGCTCTTTCGCCTTTTGGATCGGGCTCGCTTGATCGCCGCGGCGCGGTCCGGCGAGAATCGCCGCACGCAGCAGCAACCACAGAACGCAGGCGTTGAGCATGTGCCAAAGAACATGCGCGCCGAGCGGAAAGGCCGGACAGATGGCGCGGTCAATCGTGCGAAAGAAGAGCGAGACCGCGAAGAGAGCCGCAGCGGCGCCAAGCGCGCGGGCGGTCTCGCGCTCGCCGCTTCGCAGCCAAAGCAGCGCGGCGAAGATCGACAGCGCGACGAGCGCCGGCAGATAGCCGACCGAACCATTGAACGCCTTGATCGTCGTTACGGAAAATGAAAGGGCGGCGAAGGCGAGCGTGATCGCCGTCGCCGGCGCCAGCTTCAGTCCGAAGAAGCGGCGCAGCGCCAGCAGGAAATAGCCGTAGATGAAAATCGCAATCGGGATCACGTCCAGCAGCATGGCGCCGCGCGTCGCGACGGTATGAAAGATGAAGCTGCCGACGCCGACCGACGCGGTGACGATGATGAGCGCGAGCGCAGGATAATCCGCCCGGCCCCGCCGTCGCCAAAGCAGAAAGGCGGCCGCGGCGGCAATGACGAAGGCGAAATTGCTCAAGGCGTTCGCCGGCTCGGCCCAGAAGGCCGAACTCTGCCGCTCGCAATAATCGATCACCGGCGCGCGCCAATCCATGAACGACTCTAGCGGCCCAAATGCTACGGCGCGACGACGATCTCCACCCTCCCCTTCAAGGGGAGTAAGCGTGATCTTATGACCAGGGGTGGCTAAGCGGCGACGGCGTGAGGCGCGGCTTTCTCCCATTTCCAAGGGAGCAGTTCGTCGAGCTTTGAGATCGGGTGATCGGCGATGCGGGCGATGACA